>JAEZKN010000173.1 GCA_023415395.1 Actinomycetes bacterium | reverse complement strand
CACATCACCTGTGGCCCACCCCACAGTCGCCGAGGCCTGAGGAGGCCCGACCATGGCTCGCAGCACGAGGAAGACGCTCGCCGGGCAGGCGGCGTCCGCCGCCCGGAAGGTCATCACCCGCACCTCTCCCAGCAAGTCCGCTGCGAAGAAGGCGCCGGCCGCGAAGAAGGCCGCGGCCAAGGCGGCCCCCGCGAAGAAGGCGGCCCCGGCCAAGAAGGCGGCCCCGGCCAAGAAGGCGGCCCCCGCGAAGAAGGCGGCCCCCGCGAAGAAGGCGGCCCCGGCCACGAAGGCGCCTGCCCGCAAGGTCTCGCCGAGCGCCCTGGTGGTCAAGGAGGGCGAGGCCGCCTGGACCAAGGCCGAGCTCAAGGAGGTCCTGGCCGAGCTCCGCGAGCAGCGCGACCACAGCCTGGCCATCGTCGAGGCGCAGGAGGCCGAGCTCAACGGGCTGATGCGCGACTCCGGCGACGGCGCCGGCCAGGACCAGGCCGACCTCGGCGCCACCAGCTTCGAGCGCGACCACGAGCTCACGGTGCTCAACAGCGAGCGCGACAAGCTCGCCCAGATCGAGCGGGCGCTCGCGCGCATCGACGACGGGACGTACGGCGTGTGCGAGTCCTGCGGCAACCCCATCGGCAAGATGCGGCTGATGGCCTTCCCGCGTGCCACACTGTGCATGACATGCAAGCAGCGCGAGGAGCGTCGCTGACCGGCGACGAGGATGACACCAGCCGTCCCCGGGGGTCCCGAACCCGACTGATCCTGCTGTTCGCAGCAGTCGCGCTGGCGGCGTACGCCGTCGACGTGGTCTCGAAGATCGTCGCGGTCGCGAAGCTCTCCGACCGTCCCGACGTCGAGCTGGTGGGTGACTTCTTCGTGCTGCACCTGGTGCGCAACCCGGGCGCGGCGTTCAGCACGGGCACGCAGTACACCGAGATCCTCAGCGTGCTGGCGATCGTCGCGGTGTGCGTCGTGCTGTGGCTGGCCCGCAGGATCGGGAGTGCGACGTGGGCGGTGGCGCTCGGGCTCCTGCTCGCGGGCGTCGCCGGCAACCTCACCGACCGGCTGCTGCGCGAGCCCGGACCGCTGCGCGGCCACGTCATCGACATGTTCATGCTGCCGAACTGGCCGGTCTTCAACGTCGCCGACATGTGCATCAACGCGGCGGCGGTGCTGATCCTGGTGCAGGTCTACCGCGGCATCCAGATCAACGGCACCCGGTCCTCGCGGGAGAGCGAGCAGTGAGCGGAGGAGCCGACCACCGCGCCCTGCCCGTCCCGGAGAGCCTCGCGGGGGAGCGGGTCGACGCGGCGATGGCGCGGCTCTTCGGGCTGTCGCGGACCCGGGCCGCCGACCTGATCGCCGCCGGCCACGTCGCTCTCGACGGCCAGGCTGTGGGCGGCAAGAGCGAGCGGGTGCTCCCGGGTGCGATGCTCGACGTCACGATCCCGGTCGAGGCGGACCCGCTCGAGGTCGTCCCCGAGGTCGTCGAGGGGATCAAGATCATCCACGACGACGACGCGATCGTCGTGATCGACAAGCCCGTGGGCGTCGCCGTCCACCCCTCGCCCGGCTGGTCCGGCCCGACCGTGGTCGGCCACCTGGCCGGCGCGGGCTTCCGGATCTCGACCAGCGGGGCGTCCGAGCGGCAGGGGATCGTGCAGCGCCTCGACGTCGGCACGTCCGGCGTGATGGTGATCTGCAAGTCCGAGCACGCCTACTCGGTGCTCAAGAACGCCTTCCGGCACCGCACGGTCGACAAGGTCTACCACGCGCTGGTCCAGGGGCACCCGGACCCGCTCGAGGGCACGATCGACGCCCCGATCGGCCGGCACCCGAAGTCGGACTGGAAGTTCGCGGTGATGGCCGACGGGCGCCACAGCGTGACGCACTACGAGACGCTCGAGGCGCACCGGTTCGCCAGCCTCCTGGAGATCCACCTCGAGACCGGCCGCACCCACCAGATCCGGGTGCACATGGCCGCACTGAAGCACCCCTGCGTCGGTGACCTCACCTACGGTGCGGACCCCACGCTGGCCAAACGGGTGGGTCTGGAGCGGCAGTGGCTGCACGCCGTACGCCTGGGCTTCGAGCACCCGGACACCGGGGAGCACGTCGAGTACGAGTCGGCCTACCCCGACGACCTCGCGCAGGCGCTCGAGGTGATCCGGGATGCTCATTAGGCATGCCGAGGCGTCGGACGCCGGCGCGATCGCCGACGTGCAGCTGCGCAGCCGGGCCGCGGCACCCATGCCGCCGGGCGTGCACACCGACGACGAGGTGCGCACCTGGCTGGCCGGCCGGCTGGAGACCGACGAGGTCTGGGTCGCCGAGGACGGCGACGCCGTCGTCGGCTACGCCCGGCTCACCGCCGACTGGCTCGACGACCTCTACGTCGTCCCCGAGCACGCCGGGCAGGGGATCGGGTCGGCCCTCCTGGACGTGGCCAAGACACAGCGCCCGGGAGGCTTCTGCCTCTGGGTCTTCGAGAGCAACGAGCCAGCGCGAGCCTTCTACGCGCGCCACGGGCTGGTCGAGCTCGAGCGGACCGACGGCTCGGCCAACGAGGAGCGCGCGCCCGACGTCCGGATGGCCTGGCCCGGCACGCATCCGCTGGCCTTCCTCCGAGGCCTGATCGACGAGGTGGACGAGCAGCTCGGTGACCTGCTGGCCCGCCGGGCGGCGCTCACCGCCGCCGTCCAGGCCCACAAGGACGACCGCTCCCGCGACCTGGAGCGCGAGCGGCAGATCGCCGAGGCGCTGGCCGTCCGCGCCCCCGCCCTGGGCCCCGACCGGCTGGCGCGCATCGTGCACGCCATCATCACCGAGAGCCTGGACGCCGCGGCCCAGCGCTAGGCACTCGGTGGTTGAGGAGGTTGCGCAGCAACCGTCTCGAAACCGCGCATGCCGCCGAAGGGTTCCGGGCCGTTCGCCGTCCACCGGCCCTGCGAGACCTGTCCCTGGTACCGCTGAACGGGCCAATTCTGTCGCCCTGCTGTCGGTGCTTTCACCTACTGTCGCCGACGAGCGAGTGGCCCTCCTGGCGGGGAGGGCCACTCAGC
>JAEZKN010000130.1 GCA_023415395.1 Actinomycetes bacterium | reverse complement strand
GGGTTGAGCCGGCCTCGCCGGCGCCCGCCAGCGCCGAGGTCGGGGGCAGGGCGGGGGATTCCACCCGCTCCACCACGAGCCGCCGCACCACGGCGGTGATCGCCTTCGAGACCTCGTCGGGGGACTTCTCGCCGGCGTCCTCGAGGTTCGTGAGGATCCAGGTGGTGAGGTCGCTGTTGAGCTGGTCGATCGTGGTCGAGCCCAGCGCGGTCAGGGTGAGGTCGTCCATCGTGCCCTCGACGTAGCCCTCCCGCTCGATCCGCGCGAAGAGCGGCTCGATGACCCCCGGCGGGAGGTCGCGGCCGCGAGCGATCTGCTCGACGTCGGCCCGGCGACCCGACGAGGTGAGTCCGTGGACCTGGGCGACCGCCCAGATCGAGGCGACGTCCATCGTCGAGTGCGTGGACTCCAGCATCTCGAGGGCCCGGTCGCGGCCGTGGCCGTAGAGGAGGTTGGCGATCTGGCGCGACAAGATGTCCTGGTTGGGCAGCGCCTCGGGCGCCCCGAAGCCGTGGCCGAGGTCGTTGGCGCCGGGGGCCAGGCTGTCGGCGAGCTTGACCTGGGGCAGCAGCAGCGCCAGCACGAAGGCGACCAGCGCGACCGGCGCGGCGCACAGGAAGACCAGGGACAGCGAGGAGGCGTAGGCGTCGACGATCAGTCGGATCGAGTCGGACGGCAGCGAGTGCAGGGCGCTCGGCGTCTGGAGGTCTGCCGGTTTGACGTTCGGGCTCTTGGCGATCGCCTCGGGCAGCCGATCGCCGAGGAAGTTCGCATACAGACTGCCGAAGATCGCCGAGCCGAACGCGCTGCCGATGGTGCGGAAGAACGTGACGCCGGAGGTCGCGACGCCAAGGTCGCTGTAGGCCACCGAGCCCTGCACGACGATCGTCAGCACCTGCATGCTCAGGCCGATGCCGAGGCCGAGCACAAAGAGCGCCGCCGCGCTCTGCCAGCCGCCGCTGTCGGCGTCGAGGCGGGAGATCAGCACGAGCCCGACGGTCGTGATGAGCGTGCCGACGACGGGGAAGACCTTGTAGCGCCCGGTCTTGCTGACCACATTGCCGGCCGAGACCGAGGTGAGCAGCATGCCGAAGACCAAGGGCAGCATCCGCAGACCCGACCCGGTCGCGCTGCTGCCCTCGACGTACTGGAAGAACGTCGGCAGGAACGTCATCGAGCCCATCATCGTGAAGCCGACGACGAAGCTGAGCAGGCAGCAGTCGGTGAACACCTTGGACTTGAAGAGATGCATCGGCAGGATCGGCTCGACCGCCCGCAGCTCGATGAGGACGAAGACCCCGAGCATCGCCACGCCCCCGACGATCAGGCCGATGATCTGCCACGAGCCCCAGTGGTACGTCGTGCCGCCCCAGCTCGTCGCCAGCACCAGCGCACCCGCGCCGACCGAGACCGCGGCCATGCCGAGGAAGTCGATGCGCGGACGTGCGCCGCCGGGGATGCTCGGGATGCTGGTGTTCGCGACCAGGATCACGATGATGGCCAGCGGCACGTTGACGTAGAAGCACCACCGCCAGCTCAGCTGGTCGGTGAAGACGCCGCCGAGGAACGGGCCGATCACGGTCGCGATGCCGAACACCGCGCCCAGCGCGCCTTGGAACTTGCCGCGCTCGCGCAGCGGGACGATGTCGGCGATCAACGCCGTCGCGGTGACCGAGAGGCCGCCCGCGCCCAGGCCCTGGAGGGCCCGCGAGGCGATCAGCCAGACCATGCCCTGGGAGAGGCCGCACAGCGCCGAGCCGATGATGAAGACCACGACACTGAGCTGGAAGATCCGCTTGCGCCCGAACTGGTCGCCGATCTTGCCGATCACCACGGTGATCGCGGTCTGCGCCAGCAGGTAGGAGGTCACCACCCAGGAGACGTGGTCGCCGCCACCGAGGTCGCCGACGATCGTGGGGAGCGCGGTGGCGACGATGGTGGAGTCGAGCGCCGCCAGCAGCATGCCGAGCGCAATCGTGCTGAAGGCGATCGCCCGAGCCCGGCCGGTGAGGGCCCGGGTCGCCGGCGCGGCGGTCGCGGTCGCGGGCATCGGGCCTCCTCGAGATGGGCGACACCTGCACTGTCGAACGCCGCGGCGCGGGAGGGAACAGTCCTCTGTCCCAGAACCTGGCCCCGGGTCCGAGGGCCACTCGCCTCCTGACAGAGTGACCGTCATGAGCATCCTCCCGGAGTCGATCGCTGGCAAGACCGTCGCCGTGCTCGGCGGCACCGGACCGCAGGGCCGCGGCCTGGCCCGCCGCTTCGCCGCCGCCGGGCTGCCGGTCGTGATCGGCAGCCGCAGTGCGGACCGCGCGCAGGAGACCGCCGCCACGCTCGCCGAGGCGGTCGGCGGCACCGTGACCGGCGCGGACAACGCCGGCGCCGCGGCGGCCGGCGACATCGTGGTGGTCGCCGTCCCGTGGGACGGCCCCGGCGAGCTCCGGGAGTCCCTGCGCGACGTGCTGGCCGGCAAGGTCGTCGTCGACTGCGTGAACCCGCTCGGCTTCGACAAGCAGGGCGCCTACGCGCTCCCGGTCGAGGAGGGCTCGGCCGCGCAGCAGGCGCAGGCGATCCTGGCCGACTCGACGGTGGTCGGCGCGTTCCACAACGTCAGCGCGGTCCTGCTCGAGGACCCCGAGGTCGCCTCGGTCGACACCGACGTCCTCGTGCTCGGCGACGTGCGCGAGGCCACCGACCTGGTCCAGGACCTGTGCGGGGTCATCCCCGGCGTCCGGGGCGTCTTCGGCGGCCGGCTGCGCAACGCCCACCAGGTCGAGGCACTCACCGCCAACCTGATCTCGGTCAACCGGCGCTACAAGGCGCACGCCGGCGTTCGGATCACCGACGTCTGACGCAGGTGTGCCGGACATCACCCTGTTGATGGGCCGTCCAACCGCAAGATAATTCGTGTTTGAGCGGACTCGCCGGTAATCTTTCCGGTCGGGGCTGGTCCCCAATCTACCTACGTCTGGCCGACGCGGCCGTCACGCACCTCCCGGTGCGCGGCGGCCGTGTCGCATGTCTGCGCCCACGCGCCGGAAGGAGTGAACATGAGCCTCGACCTCGCCACCACCGTTGGACTGGCCTGCACACTCCTCGCGGTGGGCTACACCGTCCCGCAGCTGCGCAAGCTCCGCCGGATGTCCACCGCCGCCGGCGTGAGCGTCGCCGCGCTGACCTGCTCCACG
This sequence comes from Actinomycetes bacterium, assembly GCA_023415395.1. Lineage (GTDB taxonomy): Bacteria > Actinomycetota > Actinomycetes > Propionibacteriales > Nocardioidaceae > Nocardioides. The sequence continues at coordinate 5,809 of JAEZKN010000130.1, read as the reverse complement.
ATCAGCAACATCGCCTGGACCGTCTTCGGCGTCGCCGAGAGCGACATCTGGATCGTGCTCCCCGCGCTCGTCTCGGTGCCCGCCACCGCCGGCGCGCTGGCGCTGGCCTGGCACCGCGGGGGATCGCGCGAGCGGCTCTGGCTGCCGGTCGTCTGGCTGGGCGTCGTGCTGGCCGCGACCCTGTCGACCCCGTGGGTCGGGCACGCGCCGATCACGGCGGTCCTCGGCTGCTCGGTCGCGCTGCTGGTCACCCCGGCCGCCCTGACCGCCTGGCGCAGCACGGACGTGTCGGCGATCGCCGCCTCGGCCTGGGCCCTGCTCATCGTGGACGCGCTGCTCGCGGGTGCCTACGGCGTGCTCGCCGGCATCGACGCGAACCTGATCTACGCCGCCGTCGCGACGATCGGCTCCCTGGCCATCCTGCTGCGGGTCGGCATGCCCGCCCACGTGCACGCCCGGATCGTCCGCCTCCCCGCCGGGCGGGACGGCGAGATCAGCTGCGGGGAGCTGGAGCTGGCCGCCTGACCGGCTGCGCGGCGACCCGCGCAGTTGGGCGGATCTGAGATTCTTCCGGCATGGGATTCCCGGGGGGAGCGGCCGCGAAGAGAGTCGTGCTGGAGGTCGTGGGCTGGGTGCTGGTCGTGGCCGGCATCGCGGCCCTCGTGCTGCCCGGGCCCGGCCTCCTGATGCTGGCGGCCGGCCTCGTGGTGCTCTCGCAGGAGTACGAGTGGGCTGAGCGTCGCGTCGAGCCGATCAAGAACAAGGCCCTGCGCGGGGCCGCGGAGGGCGTGGAGACGACGTTCCGGATCGCGCTGTCGACGCTGTTCGCCCTTGCGCTGATCGCGTGCGGCGTGGTGTGGATCGTCGGGCCGACGATGCCCGGCTGGTGGTCGCTCCCCGCGTGGAGCTGGTTGCCGGGCGGCCCGGCGACCGGCGTGACCCAGGTGCTGTCCGGGCTGGTCGCGATCGGGCTGATCATCTACAGCTACCGGCGCTTCCGGGTCCGCAAGGAGCCGGTCCCCGAGTAGCCGCCGCCCCGAGGAGGCAGCGGCCACCCGGGGCCGTGGTCAGGCGGCCGCTCGCAGCGGCAGGCTGCCGTCGCAGATCAGCGGCAGCGGGAGGATGCCGCACAGCGGGTCGAGGATCGTGCCCGGGTCCGGGACGCCTCCGCCCCCACCTCCGCCGGCCGCGTCACAGATCTCCTGCGGCAGGCCCACGTCGCACAGCGGCTGGATCGGGCTCGCGCCGCCCGGGCCGGGCGGGCCCCCGGCGGCGTCACAGATGGCCTGGGGGAGGCCGGCGTCGCACAGTGCCTGGATCGGGCTCTCGCCACCACCGGGCGCCGGGAGGGGCAGCGTGCCGAACGCGTCGCAGATCTCCTGCGGCAGGCCGGCGTCGCAGGCCGGCTGGAGCGGGTTGGCCGGGGCGGGAGGCGCCTGGTCGTCACGGCACTGCTGCAGCTTCCGCTTGGCCTGGGCGTGCGCCTTCTTCTTGGCCTTGAGCTGCTTCTTCGCCTTCGTCAGCCTCTTGTCCGCGGCCCGGCGCTGCTGGGCCCCCTGCGCGTTCCGCTTCGCCTTCTTGGCGGCCTTGACCTTCTTCTGCGCCTTCGTGACGGCCTTCTTGGCCTTCTTCACCTTCGACTTCTGCTGGTCGCACCCGGCCTTGGCCGCCACCGTCGTCTCGCCGCCCGACGCGCTCCGGGCGGTCGCGCCGGTGCTGACCGCGCCGGCGAACGTCAGCGCGAAGGCGACGCACCCGGCCAGCAGGATCTTCGCTGCACTCTTCATGGTCATGTCCTCCTCCTCGGGAGGGGACGTTCCCGAGGGGGAGTGACGGCAACCACAGGTCCAGACCGGCGGGGCCCGCGGTGGGGCGGGTCAGAAGCCGATCGGCAGGCCGGCGTAGTTCTCGGCCAGGCCGGCGGCGCCGGCCTCGCTCGTGGCGACCCACTGCAGCTGGGAGCGCTGGAGCTCGCGGTCGAACGGGTCGTCGCTCGCGTGCAGCATCGTGGTCATCCACCACGAGAAGTGCGTGCACCGCCAGACCCGGCGCAGCGCGGTGTCGGAGTAGGCGTCGGCCAGGCTCTCGTCGCCCTTGAGCAGGGCGACGAGGGCGGGTGCGAGCAGGGCGACGTCGGCGACGGCGAGGTTGAGGCCCTTCGCGCCGGTCGGCGGCACGATGTGCGCGGCGTCGCCGGCCAGGAAGAGGCGGCCGTGCCGCATCGGCTGCTGCACGAAGGACCGCATCGGCAGCACGCTGCGGTCGGTGATCGTCCCGGTGGCGAGCGACCAGCCGTGCTCCCCGTGCCCGAGCCGGGCCGCGAGACCCTCCCAGATCCGGTCGTCGGACCAGTCGGCGAGGTCGGTGCCGTTCGGCACCTGGAGGTAGAAGCGGGACACGCTCGCGGAGCGCATGGAGTGCAGGGCGAAGCCGTCCGGGTGCCAGGCGTAGATCAGCTCGTCGGTCGAGGGCGCCACGTCGGCCAGGATCCCGAGCCACGAGTAGGGGTAGGTCCGCTCCCACGTGCGGCGTACGCCGTCGGGCACGGCCGCCCGCGAGGGACCGAACGAGCCGTCCGCACCCACGACCACGTCGGCCTCGAGCCGTTGGCTCACCCCGGATGCGTCGGTGAACGTGACCGAGGGCCGGTCGCTCCCCAGGTCGTGCAGCGCGGTGTCGCCGACCTCGTAGAGGAGCTGCTGCCCGCGCGCGTGGGCGGCCGCGACCAGGTCCCGCTGCACCTCGGTCTGGCCGTAGACCCAGACCGAGCGGCCGACCAGGTCGACGAAGTCGAGGTGGTGGCGCTCGCCGGGCCACTGGAGGTAGACGCCGCGGTGCCGGTCGCCCTCGGCGTCCAGCCGGTCGCCGAGACCGACCTCGCGCAGCAGGTCGACCGTCGACTGCTCGAGGATCCCGGCCCGGATCCGGCCCGCGACGTACTCCTCGGACCGCGTCTCGACGACGACGGACTCGATCCCGTCGGCCGCCAGGAGGTGGGAGAGCAGGACGCCGGCGGGGCCGGCGCCGACGATGGCGACCTGGGTGCGCATGGCCCGCAGTCTCGTCGGCACCGACGCCGCGCTCGGAGCCCTCGGTTCTGCTGGGCGGAAGGAGCGGGGTCAGTCGGCCGCGGCGGCGGCCAGGCTCCGGCCCACCCCGCGGGCCGCGACGTGGAGCGCGCCGATCAGCCGCGCGCGGTCCTTCAACGACGGCACTACGATGCCGAGCGCGGCCACCACCTCCTGCTCGCGGCGGACGGGGACGGCGATGGAGCAGGCGCCGAGGCTCATCTCCTCGGTCGTCGTCGCGTGGTCCTCCTTGAGGACCCGGGCGAGCTGGCGCCGCAGCAGGCCCGGCTGGGTGACGGTGTACGGCGTGATCCGCGTCAGCCGGCCGAGCACGTCGTGGAGCACGGGCGCGGGGGCGTGGGCGAGCAGCACCTTGCCGACCCCGGTCGCGTGCATCGGCAGCCGGGAGCCGACGCTGCTGACCACCGGCACCGACGCGTGCCCGGCCAGGCGGTCGAGGTAGAGCACCTCGCTGCCGTCGCGCACCGCGAGGTGGACGGTGGCCAGGGTGGCGCCGTAGAGGTCGTGGAGGTACGGCGAGGCCAGCTCGCGCAGCCCGGACTGCACCGGCGCGAGCAGGCCGAGGTCCCACATCCGGCGCCCGACGACGTAGTCGCCCACGGGTGTCCGGGCGAGCGCGCCCCACGCGACCAGCTCGCCCACCAGCCGGTGCGCGGTCGGCACGGGCAGGCCGGCCCGCGTCGCGACCTCGGTGAGCGTGAGCCGGGGGTGGCGCTCGTCGAACGCGCCGAGCAGGGCCAGGACGCGGGACGCGACCGTCGCCCCCGGCGTGGAGGTGTTGCCGGCCATGCCGTCCAGTCTTCCACTCACCGGAAAGACGCGGTCGTCAGCCCCGGGGGCGCTCCCTACGGTCGAGCGGTGACCACCAGCCCTGCCAGCTCCGACGCCGCCACCGGCACGCAGGCCGAGATCTCCGCCGAGATCGAGCGCATCGCGAAGGACTACGAGGCCGGCCGGACGACCGAGACGGCGCCGCGCCTGGACTACCCGCCGTACCGCTCGAGCGTCCTGCGGCACCCCACCAAGGACCCGCACCACGCCGACCCCGAGGGCATCGAGCTGTGGTCGCCGGTCTTCGGCCAGCGCGACGTCGACCCGCTCGAGGCCGACCTGACGATCCAGCACGGCGGCGAGCCGATCGGCGAGCGGATCGTGCTCACCGGCCGGGTGCTCGACGGCGAGGGCCGTCCGGTGCGTCGCCAGCTGGTCGAGATCTGGCAGGCCAACGCCGGCGGGCGCTACATCCACAAGCGCGACCAGCACCCCGCGCCGCTCGACCCGAACTTCACCGGCGTCGGGCGCTGCCTCACCGACGGCGAGGGCTGGTACCGCTTCACCACGATCAAGCCCGGGCCGTACCCGTGGAAGAACCACCGCAACGCCTGGCGGCCCGCCCACGTGCACTTCTCGCTCTTCGGCCGCGAGTTCACCCAGCGGCTCGTGACCCAGATGTACTTCCCCGGCGACCCGCTCTTCGCGCTGGACCCGATCTACCAGTCGATCGTCGACCCCGCCGCGCGGCAGCGGCTCGTCGCGACCTACGACCACGACGTGACCACGCACGAGTGGGCGACCGGCTACCGCTGGGACATCGTCCTCACCGGGACGCACCGCACCCACTTCGAGGAGGACGAGTGACGCCCCGCGACCTCGTGGCACCCACGCCCGGGCAGACCGTCGGGCCGTTCTTCGGCTACGCGCTGCCGTACGCCGGCGGCCCCGACCTCGTCCCGCCCACCCGGCCGGACGCGGTCCGGCTGCACGGCCGCGTCCTCGACGGCGCCGGCGACGCGGTGCCCGACGCTCTCCTCGAGCTCTGGCAGCTGGCCCCGGACGGCACCGTCCCGCGGGCGCCCGGCTCGCTGCACCGCGACGGCTACACCTTCACGGGCTGGGGCCGCGCGGAGACCGACCGCACCGGCCACTACCAGTTCACGACGCTGCGTCCGGGCGGCCCCACGCCGTTCTTCGCGCTCGCGGTCTTCGCCCGTGGGCTCCTCGACCGGTTGCACACCCGGGCCTACCTCCCCGGCGCCGCGCCCACGGGCTGGCCCGGGCGGTCGGCGGTGGCCGACGACCGCGGCTTCGTCTTCGACATCCGCCTCCAGGGCGAGGACGAGACCGTCTTCCTGTCGTTCGCGCCAGACGCCCGCCCGGTTCAATAGGGGTCATGGCGGACCTCTTCTGGCCCGGCGACGAGCGCGCCGGCCAGCACTTCACCGGCACCGAGCTCCTCCGCGCGATGGTCGAGGTCGAGTCGGAGTGGCTCGGCGAGACGCTGGAGGTGCCGGAGCTCGAGCCGGAGCTGGCCGAGGCCGGCGGCAACCCGGTGATCCCCCTCGTGCGGCGGCTGCGGCAGCAGGACGCCCGGGTGCACCGGGGCCTCACCAGCCAGGACGTCGTCGACTCGGCGCTGATGCGGATGGCCGAGGCGGCCGTGACCGACCTGCGCGGCCACCTCGCCGCCGTCGTGCGCACCCTGAGCGGACTGGCCGCCGAGCACCGCGACACCCCGATGGTGGGTCGCACGCTGACCCAGCACGCCGTGCCGACGACGTTCGGCTTCCGGGTCGCGGTCTGGCTGACCGCCGTCCTGGACGCCGACGACGACCTCGCGCGGCTGACCTTCCCGGCGCAGGTCGGTGGTGCGGCCGGCACCCGCGCCGCGATCGTCGAGCTCGGCCGCGAGGTCCCGCCCGGCGTCCCGCGCTGGCACACGA
>JAEZKN010000149.1 GCA_023415395.1 Actinomycetes bacterium | reverse complement strand
GTCTGGGGCACACGACCCGACCGGGCGAGGTCAGCCGGCGTCCAGCATCCGGGCCAGGAACTGCCGCGTCCGGCCCTCCTGCGGGTCGCTGAGCACCTCGGGGCCGCCGCGCTCGGCGATGACGCCCGCGTCCAGGAAGAGCACCTGGTCGGCGACGTCGCGGGCGAAGCGGACCTCGTGGGTGACGATCACCAGCGTCCAGTCCTGGGCGGCGAGGTCGCGGATCACCGCGAGCACCTCGCCCACCAGCTCGGGGTCGAGGGCGGAGGTGGGCTCGTCGAGGAGCAGCACCTCCGGGCGCAGCGCCAGCGCTCGGGCGATGCCGACCCGCTGCTGCTGCCCGCCGGAGAGCTGGGCGGGGTAGGCGTCCTCGCGACCGGCCAGCCCGACCTGGGCGAGCAGCTCGCGCGCGTCCGCGGCGGCCTCGTCGCGGTCGCGTCCCTGCACCTGCACCGGGCCCTCGACGAGGTTGCCGAGCACGGTGCGGTGCGGGAAGAGGTTGTGGGACTGGAAGACCATGCCGCTGCGGGCGCGCAGCTCCTTGACCGCCCGGCGGTACGCCGCCTTGCCGGTCGGCGGTGAGCCGAAGTCGAGCGAGGTGTCGCCGATCCGCACGAGGCCGGAGTCCGGCGTCTCGAGCACGTTCATCGACCGCAGCACGGTCGTCTTGCCGGATCCCGACGGCCCGAGCAGGGCCGTCACCGAGCCGGCCGACGCCGTGAAGTCGACGCCCCGCAGGACCGGGTGGTCGCCGAACGCCTTGTGCAGCCCGCGGACCTCGATCAGGTCGGTCATGCCACGTGCCTCCCCAGTCGTCGTTCGAGGGGACCCTGCGCGACCGACACCAGGTAGCAGACCACCCAGAAGTAGAGCGCGGCCATGACGTAGAGCGGCAGGTACTCCGAGGTGGCCGCGGCCGTCACCTGGGCCTCGCGGAACAGCTCGGGCACCAGGATCAGCGAGGTCAGCGCGGTGTCCTTGATGAGCGAGAGGAGCGTGTTGCCCAGGGGCGGGACGGCGATGCGGGCCGCCTGCGGCAGCACGACGCGGCGCATCGTCTGCCCGTAGTCCATGCCGATGACCGTGGCGGCCTCGTACTGCCCGCGCGGCACCGACATGATCGCGGCGCGGACGACCTCGGCGGCGTACCCGCCGACGTTGAGGCTCAGCGCGACGATCGCGGCGGGGTAGGGGTCGAGGTCGATCCCGATCTGGGGCAGGCCGTAGAAGACGATGAACAGCTGCACGAGCAGCGGCGTGCCGCGGATGATCGAGATGTAGGCGCGGGCGATCCAGTCGAGCACCCTCAGCGACGAGAGCCGGGCCAGAGCGGCGGCGACGGCGAGGACCATGCCGAGGGCGAAGCTCGCGATGGTCAGCGGGATGTTGGCCTTCACCAGGCCGACGAACATCGGCCACGCGGTGTCCTTCACGACCTCCCACGTCGTCCGGGAGTCCCGGTCCTCCACCTCGACGTCCCGGGTGCCGCCCTTGACCGTGACGTCGGCGCCGAAGTAGTCCTCGGAGATCTCCGCCAGGGTGCCGTCCTCGGTGAGCGTCGCGATGGCCGCGTCGGCCTCCTCCTGGAGCTCGGGGTCGGACTGGCGGAAGGCCAGCGCCTGCTCGAGGACCTCGTCTCCGGCGTTCCCCGCGATCTTCACCTCGTCGGTCCCGGAGGAGGAGAGGTAGTCGAGCACGGCGATGTTGTCGTTGACGATCGCGTCGACGCGCCCCTGGATCAGCAGCTCGACGCCGGGCCCGAAGTCCTGGACGTACTCCACCTTCGCGCCGGCGTCCTCGGCGACCTGCGCCCAGTTGCTGCTGGACGTCTGGGCCGTCGTCCTGCCCTCGAGGTCGGCCAGCGTGGTGATGTCGTCGGTGTCGGTGCGCGTGACGATCACACCGCGGGAGTAGGTGTAGGGCGTGCTGAACAGGTAGCGCGCCTCGCGCTCCCCGGTGATCGTCACCTGGTTGGCGATGACGTCGATCCGGCCCGAGTCCAGCGCCGGGAAGAGCGCGTCGAACGGGGCCTCGACGAAGCGGACGTCCCAGCCCGCCTCCTCGCCGATCGCCTCCATCACGTCGACGTCGAAGCCGGTCAGCTCGTTGGACTGGGCGTCGCGGTAGCTGAACGGCGGGTAGACCCCCTCCGTGCCGACCTTGACGACCCGGGGCGCCTCGTCGCCGGCCACGGCCGGGCCGCCCAGTCCGAGGGTGATCCCGAGCAGCGTGAGCAGCAGGAGCAGGCGGACCGGGGGCACGAGACCTTCGTACCCCACGCGGTGGTGGGTCAACCAGCGGGCCCGGCTGGTCGGGGGCGTGCGGGTGGCGGTCGCCTCAGGTTCACCATGAGAAGTGGTCGAGCCTGCACTTCCCACGGCGGGCACGCCGTGAGAGGTGTCGCTTCGCCCACTCACCATGGTGAAGCAGCGACGGACGCGACGGGACCGCCCAGACAGGCGTCAGCCGGCGGCGCGGCGCGTGGCGCGCCGGGCGTCACGCAGGCGGCGCAGGCGCCGGACCAACCGCGGGGCGTGCGCCTCGGCGGCCGGGTTGTCGATGATCTTGTTGAGGAGCTGGTGGTAGCCGGCGGGGGTGAGGTCGAACCTCTCGCGGACCGCGGTGTCCTTGGCCCCGGCGTGCGTCACCCAGTCCTCCTCGAACGCGAGGATCTCGCGGTCGAGGTCGCTGAGCTCGGTCGGGTCGTGCATGGGCGAGATCCTCACACGAGCGACGGCGAGACCAGGAATCGGTCCACCTCGATCCGGAGGGCGACGCGCAGCGGGTTGGGCTGCGGCTGGCGGTAGCGCTCGGCGTAGCGCTCCACCGCCCGCTCCACCGCCGCCGCGTCGTCGCGCACGCTGACCCGGCCCTCGAGGGTCGACCAGCGGGCGCCGTCGACCGCGCAGACCGCGACCCGGGCGTCGCGGGCGGCGTTCGCCGCCTTCTGGGAGGTGCCGAAGGTGATGATCCAGGCGCAGTGCTCCTCCAGGTCGAGCGCGCAGCCGACCGGGACGACGTGCGGGCTGCCGTCGGCCCGCAGCGTCGTCAGGGAGCAGAGGTGCCGCTCGGTCCAGAAGTCCAGCAGCGGCTGGGGGAACGCGTCCCATCCGGGAGCCCAGGAAGTCACCGGCACATGCTGGCACGCGCGGCTCGCCACCGCCGGGACATGCCCCAGATCGCGACGCTGGTCGACACCGCGCTGGACCGACCGTCGTTTCCTGCTGGCGTTGGTCGGCGGACTGGGTCTCGTCTCGGTACGCAGGCAGCTCAGATCCAGCGGGAGAACCAGATCCGGTCGGTCCACTCCGAGTGCGTGAGCAGCTGGTTGGTCCAGATCGGCCAGAACCACGCGAAGTTCACCAGCGCCAGCACGAAGAACGCGCCGGCGACGACGACCCCCCAGGTGCGGCGCCCCGAGGGCGTGCGGGTGGGGCCGATCAGCTTCCCGAGCGACAGCACGATGGCGAGGACGACGAACGGCAGCGTCACGACCGCGTAGAAGAGGAAGATCGGTCGGTCGTCGTACATCAGCCAGGGCAGCCAGGTGGAGGCGACGCCGACGACGGCGACGCCGAAGCGCCAGTCCCGCGCCCCGACCCACATCACGAGCGCGAAGAGCAGCGCGACGCAGCCGCCCCACCAGATCGTCGGGTTGCCCAGCAGGAGCACCTGGCGCAGGCAGTCGCTGCCCGCGGGCGCGTTGCAGCCCTGGGTGCCCGGCGCGATGCCGGTGTCCGCGGCGACGCCGACGGGTCGGTTGAGCAGCAGCCAGCCCGACGGCTTGGAGGCGTAGGTGTGCGTGCTGTCGTTGAGGAAGTGCGTGTGGAAGGTGTAGACGTCCTGGTGGTAGTACCAGAGCGACCGCAGCGACTGCGTGACCTCGCCCAGCCCGGAGGCGTCCGGCTCGTCGCGCGTCGGCCAGTCCGGGTCGTCGCCGAAGTGGGTGTACTGGGTGGCGGAGAGGTGCTCCTCGTACTGGTGGGCGTTGACCAGCCAGCCGGTCCAGGTCGCCACGTAGACGAGGAACCCGACCAGCACCAGCTGCACGAACGCGGGGATGCCGTCGGCGAAGGCCGAGCGCAGCACCGGCCACTGGACGCCGAAGGAGCGGCGGGCGCCGGCCGACCAGATCCAGCACAGCAGGCCGAACGCCGCGAGCGGGTAGAGCGCGGTCCACTTCGAGCCGACCGCCTGGCCCCACACGCCGCCGCGGGCGAGCAGCCACGGCCGGAAGAGCAGGCCGCGGACCGGTCCCCAGGCGCGGACGTCGGTGACCCGCTCGGGCACCAGGCGGGCCATCCGGGCGCGGTACCAGTCGCGGTCGGCGACGACGCAGTGCACCCCGAGCAGCACGAAGAACGCCACGAAGATGTCGAGCAGCGCCAGCCGGGACAGCACGAAGTGCAGGCCGTCGAGCATGAGCAGCAGGCCGCCGACGATGCCGAGCAGCGTCGAGCCGGTCAGCCGCCGGACGAAGCGCACCATCACCAGCACCATGAGCGCACCGACGACGGCGGAGGCGATCCGCCAGCCGAAGGGGTCCATCCCGAAGGCCCTGATCCCCAGCGCGATCAGCCACTTGCCGACCTCGGGGTGGACGATCATCTCCGGGGAGTCCTTGAAGACGCCGTCGGTCGTCGCGTCCTCGAGCAGGATCTTGTTGGCGTCCTCGGTGGCGTCGCGCTCGTAGCCGAAGTTCAACAGCGACCAGGCGTCCTTGGCGTAGTAGGTCTCGTCGAACTGGAACTGGTGCGGCTGCCCCAGGTGCCACAGCCGCAGGAAGAGCGCGAGCATGGCCACCGCGATGCTCGCGGTCCAGCCGACCAGGGGGTCCTCGAGGGCGATCCGGGAC
>JAEZKN010000486.1 GCA_023415395.1 Actinomycetes bacterium | reverse complement strand
GGCCCGCGGCGCTCGCCGCGGGGGTCATGGCCGTCGTCGTGCTGCTGCTGCGACCGGTGCTCGACCCGGGCGCGCCGTCCCTGGTGGGCCTGCTGGCCGTCGGCGGGATCGGGGTCGTCGCCTACGGGGCCACCGTCTGGGCGGTCGACCGCGACCACCTGCGCGAGGCGGCGCGGGTCGTGCGGAGCACGTCGTGAAGGCCCCGGTCCGCGCCCTCGGCACCGCGCTGCGGCCGGTCACCGCGGGAGCCCGCCGGGCGGCCGGCTCACCAGGGCTGACGATCATCGGCTGGCACCGCGTCGACGACGACAGCGAGGGCCTGTCGACCGGGATCGACGACTTCCGGCGGCACCTGGACGTGCTGGACGACTGGGGCGCGGTCGTGCTGCCGCTGGAGGAGGCGGTCGCCGCGCTCGACGCGGGCACACTGCCGGAGCGCGCGGTGGCCCTGACCTTCGACGACGGCTACGCGAGCGTCATCGAGCGCGCCTGGCCCGAGCTGCGCGACCGGGGCCTGCCCGCGACGCTCTTCGCGGTCACCGGCTACCTGGCGGGGGACCGGCGGTTCGCATGGGACCTAGCCGAGCCCGAGAACGACCGTCACCGCCTGTCCGGCGCCGAGGACCTCGTCGCGGCGGCCGCCGACGGCCTCGACATCGGCTCCCACTCCGTCACGCACCCGTGGCTGCCCCGTCTGGCCCCCGAGCACCTCCGCCGCGAGCTGGCCGACTCGCGCACGACGCTCGAGCGGCTGCTCGGCCGCCCGGTCACGTCGCTGGCCTACCCGACCGGCGGGTGGAACGCCGAGGTCCGCGCCGCGGCCGCCGCCGCCGGCTACCGGCTCGCGATCACCGTGGACCGCGGGGTCAACACCCGGCGTACGCCGCGGCTCTCGCTGCGTCGCGCGTTCGTGCCCGACGACCCGCGCGACCTGCGCCTGCTGCTCGACGGTGCCTACACGGTGCTGCGCCCGCTCGACACCTGGCGCCGCCGCCGAGGGCCGTCGTGGTGAGCACGGCGGCCGCCGCCCGTCACCGGTCGGCGGCCTGGACGCTCGTCGTCCCGGTCGTCGCCGCGGTGCTCCTGGGCGTCGCTGTGGGCTACGCGACCCCGGCCGTCGCCCTGGTCCTGCTCGTCGCGGCGGTGCTGGCCGCGATGGTCCTGCGCCTGGAGTGGGCGGTCCTGCTCGTGGTGGCGAGCGCGGTGTTCGAGGACTACCTGGCGCGCGTCGACCCCTCGGCGGTCAAGGCGCTCGGCCTCCTGGTCGTGCTCGCGTGGGTCGTCCGGCGCTGCGCCGGGCCGATCCACGACGGCCGGCGGAGCGCGGTGCTCGAGGCGGCCGCCGCCTTCGCCGTGGCGCTCCTCGTGGCGACGGTCGCGCACAACAACGGGTCGGACGGGCTCGAGGTCGTGCTCCGGTACGCCGGCTTCCTGGTCGTGCTCGTGGTGCTCGCCGACGTGCTCCGGGGCGGCCTGAGCCCGGTCCGCCTGGCCCGGACCTACGTCGCCGCCTGTGCCGCCGCCGCGGTCTGCGGCATGCTCGCCTTCGGCGCGGGGGCCGACCGCCGCGTCGGTGGCCCGATCGGCGACCCGAACGACTTCGCGTTCTTCCTCCTGCCGGCCATCGCGCTCGGCCTCGCGGTCCGGGGCGCCGGCGGCCGTCGCTGGCCCTGGGACCTGGCGACGCTGCTCGTCGTGGTGGCCGTGCTGGGGACGCTCTCACGCGGTGCCCTGCTCGGCCTGCTCGCGATGGGCGCGCTCGCGCTGGCGGCCGGCATGGTCCGGCTGCGCACGGCCCTCGGCATCTCGGTCGTCGCCGGCGTGGTCGTCCTCGCCGTCCTCGCGGTCGCGCCGGGCCTGGTCGCCACGAGCCTGGAGCAGAAGGGCGTCGTCGCGGGGCAGAACGTCTCCGAGCGCCTCGACCTCTGGGCCGCGGCCGGTCGGATGACGCTGGAGAGCCCGGTCGTCGGCCTGGGTCCGGGGGCGTTCTCGCAGCACCACGACGAGTACACCTCGGCGCTGCCCGAGGACGTGAACCACCCGCTGGACGTCGCGCACAACACGTGGCTCGAGGTCTCCAGCGAGCTCGGCCTGGTCGGCCTGCTCGCGTTCGTCGCGCTGCTCGTCGTCGCCTGCGGCACCGCGTGGACCTGCTGGCGGCGGACCCGCGAACCGCTGGCGGCCGGGACCGCGGCCGGCCTGGTCGGCTGCGCCGTCGCCGCCACGTTCGTCACCGAGCAGTACTACCTCCCGCTGTGGCTGCTCTGCGCCCTGGCCGTCGGCGTCGGTGCCGCGCAGGAGGAGCGGGCATGAGGGTCGTCCAGGTCATCACGCAGACCACCGGCGGGCCGCCCGAGCACGCCGTCGACGTCGCCGTCGGCCTCGCCGGCCGGGGACACGACAGCCACGTGCTCGGCCCGCGCACGGCGCGCGCCGCTGCGGCCGAGGCCGCCGGCGTCACCTGGCTCGACGTCCCGGTCGCGTCCAAGCGGGACCTCGCCGGTGCCGCCGTCGCGGTCCGTCGCCTCTGGTCACTGCGCCCCGACGTCGTCCACCTCCAGGACCGCCGCGCCGGCTGGCTGGGCCGTGGCCTCGCCCCGGCGCTCCGCGCCCGCGACCGCCGGGTCGGTGGCGTCTACACCCTCCACGGGGTCGCGGACGGGCTCGCGGACCTGGTGGCCGGCAACGCGCGAGTGGCCGCGAGGCGGCGCCGCGACCGCTGGTACTACCTGACCGGGGAGCGGGCCGTGACCCGGTGGGGGCGGGCGCGGGTCGTGGTGCCGAGCATGGCCGTGGCCCGCTTCGCCGTGGACCACGTCGGCCTGCCGAGCGACGTCGTGGACGTCGTGCCGAACGGCATCGACCCCGACCGGTACGCCGCCCGCCCGGCCGGGCCGGACGACGACCCGACCGCGGTCTGGGTGGGCGTGCTGGCGCCGGTGAAGCGGGTGGACGTGCTCCTCGACGCGGTCGCGTCGGTGCCCGGCCTCCGGCTCGACCTGCTCGGCGACGGACCCCTGCGGCCGGCGGTCGAGGCGCGGGCCGGGCGGTCGGACCTGTGCGGCCG
>JAEZKN010000364.1 GCA_023415395.1 Actinomycetes bacterium | reverse complement strand
GGTCGGGCCCGTCCGCGGAGATCAGCGCTTGACCTTGACGGTCTTCGACGCCGCGAGCACCGTCGCCGACCCCAGGTAGCGGATCGTCAGCTTCGGCTTGCCCTTGGCGGGCTTCGGGACGGCCTTGGTCGTGATCACGACCTGCACCCGGGTGCCGACCTTCTTGATGACCGCCTTGCCGATCACCTTGAGCTTGCCCTTCTTGCCCTTGGGCGCCAGCACCTGGACGGTGCCGGCGACCGGCACCGGCGCCGAGATCGTCGCGGTCACCTTGACCCGGTTGCGCTTGAGCAGCTTGAGCTTCGCCCCGATCGTCGCCGCGGCCTTGGCCACGTCGTACGCCCGGGCGGTGCTGGCCGAGGCCGCCTGCGTGGCGCTGCCGAGGTAGCGCACGACCACCTGGTGCGACCCGACCTTCTCGATCGGCAGCAGGACGACCACCGGGCCGACGGCCGCCGGCTTGGTGGCGACCACCGTGCCGTCCACCTCGACCTGGACGTTGCCGTCGGGCGCGACCCCGCCGGACACCGCGACCTGCGCCGAGGCGGTGACGGCCGCGCCGCCCGCCGTCGTCGTCGCCCGGTCGAGCTCGAGGGAGGTCGTCGTCGCCCGCGCCTTGACCACGACCGGGACCTGCACGGCCGAGGGCTCCGTCATCCCGTCGCCGGCGTAGGCCAGCTCGAGCGTGTGGCTGCCCGGTGCGAGGCCGGCGAGCGACAGGGTCGCCCCTCCGGCATCGAGGGCGAGGGTCGCCAGCTCGGCGCCACCCGCCCGCACCGTCACCCGGCCGGTCGGCACCCCGGTGGAGCCGACGGCGGTGACCGTCACGGGCAGGCTCGCGCCCGGCTCGAGCTCGCCACCGGCTCCCGCGACCGCGATGGCGGTCGGCGCCTGGACGACCTCGTAGGTGTACGCCGGGCTCGACGAGGACCGGAGGTCCTGCTCGCCCAGGTAGTACGCCGTGACGCCGGTCGTCGTGAGCGTGGTGGCCGTGAGGTCGATCGTGGCGACCCCGTCGTGCAGCTCGGCCAGCCGGTACCAGTCGCCGACCTTGAAGGCGACCAGGCCGGTGGCGGTCTGCCCGTCCGTCGTCGCGACCGTGGCGACTGCCCGCGCGTCCACGGCGCCGACCGGGACCCGGTCGGGCGTCACCCGCAGGGTGGTCGTGGTCTCGACGGCCCCGCCGGCGTTCTTGGCGACCACCGCCACGGTGTCCGCGGACGGCGCGGTGTGGTCGTCGCCGACGTACTCGAGGCGGAGGTCGTGGGTGCCCGGCGCGAGATCGGGCAGCACGAGCTTGCCCACGGCCAGGCCGTCCGCTCCACCCTCGGTGAGGGTGACGGTCTGCTCGATGCCCGCACCGGTGACCAGCACGCCACCGGTCGGCACCACGGCGGAGCCGAGGGCCTGCACCGAGACCGCGATGACGTCGCCCGCCCCGATCGGACCACCAGGTGCACTCGCCCTGGTCTCGGTCGGAGCCGGCACGACCTCGTACGTCGCCAGCTCGCTGGACGAGGCCCTCAGCTCGGCCGTGCCCAGGTAGTGCGCGCCGACCTCGACGGTGCCCAGCTCGTCGGCGGGGAGCCGCAACGTCGCCACGCCGTCCACCAGTGGGACGAGTCGGAACCAGTCGTCAACCTCGAAGGCCACCAGCCCCGTGGCGGCCCGGCCGTCGGTCGCGGAGACCGCGGCTTCGAGCACGACCTCACCGAGGTACGGCACGCGCTTGCTGTTGACCGTCAGCGTCGTCCCCGTCTCGTCGAGACCGGCGCCCACCTGCTTGACGATGACCGTCACCGTGCGCGACGACGCGATCGTGTTGTCGTCACCCTCGTAGTCGAAGGTCAGCTCGTGCTCACCGGGTGCGAAGTCCGCGAGCGCCAGCTCGGTGACGGCCGCCTCGTCGTCGAGCGTCAGCCACCGGTCGACGTCGTCGCCGGTCACGTGCACCCGGCCTGTCGGCAGCACCGACGACCCGGGCACCGTGACGGGGACGCCCAGGATCCGGTCGTTGCCGACCGGCGTTCCCGGCACGTACACGGTGGTCCGCGTCTCCGCCTGGTCGACGCTGTACGTCGTCGAGGCTCGTGACGGGCCGTGGTCAGCGCCGGCGTAGGCCGCTGCGACCGTGTGATCACCGACGGTGTCGACCGGCAGGCTGACCTGCACCGGGCCGTCGACGTCGACCGTCGTGAGCGGCGTGCCGTCGACCGAGACCGTCAGCTCGCCCTCTGCGACCTCGTCCTCGCCCGACCGCACGCTGATCGTGGCCGTCAGCTCCTCCGAGCCGACGACGGCACGGGTGCTGTCGAGCTCGATGGTCGTCTCCGTCGCCGGCTCCGGGTCTTGGGGGTCGCTGTCGTCCGACAGCTCGACGGTCACCGTGACCGGCTCCGCAGCCCTCACCCAGTCATCGCCGTCATAGGCGAACGACAGCTCGTGGCTACCGGGCTCGAGGTCGGCCAGCGGGTACGACGCCACACCATCCTCGATCGCCAGCTCCGCACCATCGACCACGACCACACCGGTCGGGACCCGCGAGG
>JAEZKN010000354.1 GCA_023415395.1 Actinomycetes bacterium | reverse complement strand
GCCTGGGCCAGGTGCCAGGCCCGGCGATCGGGGTCGGTCTCGGCGTTGGTGGCTGCTGCCAGTGCCGCGTGAGCGTCCTGCCGGAGCCGCACCGAGGCGGCGTGGTACGCCGCGGACCGGACCAGCGGGTGACGGAAGCGCACGCGGGCGCCGAGCTCGAGCAGCCGGGCCTCGGCGACCGGACCGGCGGCGTCGGCCGGGATGCCCAGGGCGTGGGCCGCGCTCCAGACCAGCGCCGGGTCTCCGGAGACATCGGCCGCGGCCACGGCCACCAACCGACGCGTCTGGCCCGGCAGGTCCGAGAGCTGCCGGAGGAAGCTCTGCTCGATCCGGTCGGGCACGCTGACCGAGTCCAGCAGGCCGAAGCCACCCGCGAGCTCGCCCGCGGTGAGTCCGCGCGGCAGCTCGAGGAGCGCCAGCGGGTTCCCCCGCGCTTCCGCGACCACCAGGTCCCGCACTCGTTGGTCGACCGGCCCGACCAGCACCGAGTCCAGCAGCAGGCGGGCATCGGGCTCCGCGAGCCCGGCCATCGCCAGCTCCGGCAGCCCGGCCAGCTCCTCACCGGGGGACCGGCTGCCGATGACGAGCCCGATCGGCTCCACCTGGAGACGGCGGGCGACGAACGCCAAGGCGTGGACCGACGCGCGGTCCAACCACTGCTCGTCGTCGACGAGGCAGAGCACCGGCTGCTTGGCCGCCGCCTCGGACAGCAGGCCGAGCGCCGCCAGCGCCACCAGGAAACGGTCGGGTGCCGGCCCACTGGCCAGGCCGATCGCGGCGCGCAGCGCCTGCTGCTGCGGCACCGGCAACGCGTCCACCCGGTGCAGCTCCGGCACGACCAGCTGATGGAGACCGGCGTAGGCCAGCTCCATCTCCGACTGCACCCCGACGGCGCGCAGGACCCGGAAGCCTGGGGCGGTCCCGGCGGCGTGCTCGAGCAACGACGTCTTGCCGAGGCCCGGCCCTCCGCGGACCACCAGTGCCGCGCCCTGGCTCGCGGCCACCGCGGCGACGAGGCGGTCCAGCGCCGCACACTCCGCGTCCCGGCCCACCAGCCGCTCGGCCCCTGCTGCCGCCACCGCACCTCCCGCGTTGCAGCGCGCCCACCCCCTGGCCAGACTCTAGCGTCGCGTCACGTCACGGGCGGGAGAATGCGAGAAGGCCCCGAGCTTGCGCTCGAGGCCTTCTCGATGTGTACCCCGTACGGGATTCGAACCCGTGCTTCCGGCGTGAGAGGCCAGCGTCCTGGGCCGCTAGACGAACGGGGCATGCTTCTTCATTTGTTGCCTGGTGCCGGTCTCCCGAACACCTGCGAAAGCCTAGCGTTTGCTGGGTTCTCGCACAAAATCGCGGCCTCCGTGCTTGCGGAGGAACCGCGATCTCAGCTGGGATACTAGGACTCGAACCTAGAATAACTGAACCAGAATCAGTCGTGTTGCCAATTACACCATATCCCAATGGTGACGCTCTCCGGCTCGTCTCCGAGCCGGGACCAAACCTTACACGCGAGGTCTGGAGGCCACCAAAACGCCCCTCTCCCGGGCCGTCCGCGTCGTGGCCCGCAGCCTCATCCGGCGGAAGACGAACAGCACCACGCCGAGGTAGACCAGCGACTGCGTGAGCGTCACCGGGATGGTCCACCAGCTCCCCCCGACCGGGTTCAGCGTCGAGGCCATGTCGCCGAAGGCGAGGGCCAGGCCGAAGGCCAGCCAGTTGTTGAGCACGTGCATGGCGATGCCGGCCTCGAGGCCACCGGTCAGGACGACGAGCGCACCGGCGACCAGCCCGAAGGCGAAACGGTCGAGGAAGACCGGGGGGCTCTGGGCCCCGTGCGCCAGGGCGAAGAGCAGCGCCGGCAGCACGACGGCCGCCCACGCGCTCCCGAAGACGCCGCCGAAGGCCTGGGTGAGGTACCCCCGGAAGACGTACTCCTCGCCCGCGGCCTGCAGCGGCGTGAGGAAGAGCACGACCAGCAGGAAGTCGCGCGTGGTGGAGGTGAAGTCGTTGAGGCCGGCGCTCATCTCGACGCCCTCGCCCTGCGCGGGCACGAACGCCGAGACGACCAGGGTCGCCACGAGCGCCACGATCGACAGCCCGAAGCAGACCGCGAACCAGCCCCAGCGGATCCGCGGCGCCACCGACGAGAGCCAGCCCGGCCGCAGCCCGTGGAGGGCCCGCACGAGCAGCCAGGTGAGCGGGATCGCACCGGCCAGCGCGACGTTGAGGTAGGCCAGCCCGAGCGGCGTGGGGTCGTCGAGGTCGAGCATCCGCTCCACGCCCGCGGACACGTCCTGCCCGGTCGCGGCGAGCCCGACCGCGAAGCCGACCTGGACGACCAGCGGCACCACGACCAGGAAGCCCGCGACCAGGGCCAGCACACCGACCCACGGGCGCCAGGCGCCGGACCGGCCGCCGCGCAGCAGGAGGTGGTAGGGGTAGCCCCGGCCGCCGTCCATCAGGCCCGCTCCCTCACGCCGGCGCCATCAGGCCAGGGCGCTCTGCAGCCGGCCGAGGCTCCGCTCGCGGCCGAGCAGCTCCAGGGACTCGAAGAGCGGCGGCGAGACCCGGCGGCCGGTCGCGGCGACCCGCACCGGGCCGAACGCGTTGCGGGGCTTGAGCCCCAGCTCCTCGACGAGCTTGGCCTGCAGCGCCTCCTGGATCGCGGCGGTCGACCACTCCGACAGACCGGCCAGGGCGTCGTACGACGCCTGCACCACGGCCTTGCCGTCCTCGGTCAGCAGCTTGGCGACGTCGGCCTCGTCGCGCGTGAACGCGGCCTCGTCGACGAAGAGGAAGCCGAGCATGTCCACGGTCTCGACGAGCTTGTTGATGCGCTCGGCCACCAGCGGCATCGCCTGCTCGAGCAGCTGCGCGTCGGCGTCGCTGACCGGGTCGGACACGACGCCGGCGTCCTTGAGGAACGGCAGCGCGCGGTGCGTGATCTCCTCGACCGGCAGCATCCGCAGGTGCGCGGTGTTGATGGCCTCGCACTTCTTGAGGTCGAAGCGCGCCGGGTTGGGGTTCACGTCCTTGACGTCGAACGCGGCGACCATCTCCTCCAGCGTGAAGATGTCGCGGTCGGCGGCGATCGACCAGCCGAGCAGGGCGAGGTAGTTGAGGATGCCCTCGGGCAGGAAGCCCTGGTCGCGGTAGAGGAAGAGGTGCGACTCCGGGTCGCGCTTGGAGAGCTTCTTGTTGCCCTCCCCCATGACGAACGGCAGGTGGCCGAACTCCGGCACGACCGTGCCGATGCCGAGCTCGACCAGGGCCTGGTGCAGCGGGATCTGGCGCGGCGTGCTGGAGAGCAGGTCCTCTCCGCGCAGCACGTGGGTGATGCCCATGAGCGCGTCGTCGACCGGGTTGACCAGCGTGTAGAGCGGGTCGCCGTTGGCCCGGCACAGGGCGAAGTCCGGGACGTACTGCGTCTCGAAGGTGATCTCGCCGCGCACCAGGTCCTCCCAGGTGACCGAGCCCTCGGGCATCCGGAAGCGGACGACGGGCTTGCGGCCCTCGGCCTCCCACGCCGCCCGCTGGGCCGGGTCGAGGTCGCGGCAGAAGCCGTCGTAGCCCATCACCTTGGAGCCGGAGGCCTTGCGCCGGGCCTCGACCTCCTCGGTGGTGCAGAAGCAGTCGTAGGTGTAGGACGACGCGGCGAGCCTCTCCAGCACGTCGCGGTAGAGGTCGCCCCGCTCGGACTGGCGGTAGGGGCCGTGCGGGCCGCCGACCTCCGGGCCCTCGTCCCAGTCCAGGCCCAGCCAGCGCATCGCGCCGAGCATGGCGTCGTAGGACTCCTCGGTCGAGCGCTCCTTGTCGGTGTCCTCGATGCGGAAGACGAAGGTGCCCCCGTGGTGGCGGGCGAACGCCCAGTTGTAGAGCGCCGTCCGGGCGAACCCGACGTGGGGCGATCCCGTCGGGGACGGGCAGAAGCGGACGCGGACGGTCATCGGAGGAGTCACCTTGCCTTGACGGGGTTCGTGAGGGTGCCGAGGCCGGCGATCGAGACCTCGACCTCGTCACCGACCTGCATGGGACCGACACCCTCGGGGGTGCCGGTGAGGATCACGTCGCCCGGCAGCAGCGTCATCACGCTGCTGACGTGGGCGATCAGGGTGGGGATGTCGAAGATCAGGTCGCTGGTGCTGCCGTCCTGCTTCACCTCGCCGTTGAGGAAGGTCTGCACGCGGCGGCCCTCGGCGAAGTCGTGCGGGTCCAGGTCGGTCTCGATCCACGGCCCCAGCGGGCAGAAGGAGTCGAACCCCTTGGCCCGCGTGAACTGCACGTCGCTCCTCTGCAGGTCGCGGGCGGTCACGTCGTTGCCGATCGTGTAGCCGTGGATCACGTCGGTCGCCTGCTCCGGTGGCACGTCGCGGCAGATCCGCCCGATGACGACGGCCAGCTCGCCCTCGAAATGGAGGTTCTGCGTCTGCGGCGGGTAGAAGATCGGGTCGCCCGGCCCGACCACGCTGGTGTTCGGCTTGAGGAACATCAGCGGCTCGGCCGGGACCTCGCTGCCCATCTCGGCCGCGTGCGCGGCGTAGTTGCGGCCGATGCCGACGACCTTGCTGCGCGGCAGCACCGGAGCGAGCAGCCGCACGTCCTCGAGCCGGAACTCCTGGGCGAGCAGCTTCACCCCGACGTAGAGCGGGTCGCCGGCGAGCGCCACCACGACGCTGTCGGGGTCGGGCTGGCCGAACTCGTCCAGGTCGCCGGTGACCACGCCGTACATCGGGTCCTCGCCGGTCGTGAATCTCGCGATACGCACTCGACGAGCCTAGCGAGCGATCGGCGTGGGCTACCCGCCGAGGTGGATGGTCTCCACGAGGCTGTCCGCGATCTGCTTGTCGGTCCACGGGAACTTCACCCAGCGCTCCTCGGAGAACATCTTCGTCTGGTCGTCGGACCACGGCGAGGCGGGGTTCTCGTACTGGCTGTAGGTGAGGATCGTGCGCGCGACGATCTCGGACTTCCCGCGGAACGCGATCGCCTGGATGTACGACGAGCCGCGGGTCACCGGGTCGAGCACGGCGTCGCCGAGCGTGCTGCTGACGGCGTTGGCGTCGCCGGTGGTGTCACCGAGCCCACCGCCCAGCGGCCAGCCCGCGCTGCCCCGGTCGCCCGAGCGGTGCATCTCGCCGTAGGTCTCCTCCAGCGTGTAGCCCCGCGCGGTGATGCGGTCGATGGCGGCGGCCATCGCGTCGACCACGTCGGGCGTGGTGCGCAGGGTGTTCGGCGTGGTCAGCGGCTTCTTGGCGGAGAACGGCACCTCCCACAGCTTGACCCCGCGCTGGCCGGCGGTCTGGGCGAAGGCCTGGAAGATCGCCGCGCCGGCGTTCGAGGTCGCGTCGGAGCGACCGTCCCACGCGGCGAGCACCTCGCACGCGTCGGTGCGGCCGGTCGCCTCGCACACCTGGTCGAGGCGGCCGCCCTTGCGGGCGAGCTCCGCGCCGTACACGCGGTTCTCGTACTGATGACGGGCCAGCGTCTTGGGGTTCTCGCGGCCCTTGGCCAGCCGGTCGCGGACGTAGGCCATGACGACCCGGGTCCGCAGCGTGCGCTCGCAGGACTCGCAGCCGATGATCCGCGGGTAGCCCGTGAGCTGCACGTCGTCGTTCGGCATCCAGTAGGAGTCGTTGGCGTTCATCACCCAGTCGCGGCGGACGACCTCGGGCATGCTCTCCGGGCCGAGGATGCCGGGACGCTGCGCACCCTTGTCGGTGCCCCAGGCGCAGGCGCCCTCGGCCCGCGTGCCGTCGAGGCCCGGCAGCCCGGAGGAGTTGAAGATCAGCCGGCCGGCAGGCGTCATGCAGCGGTTCGCGAAGGCGTTGGTGACGTGCGGCGTGACGGCGTGGTCGGCGTAGAGGACGTCGCCCTTGCGGTCCGCGGCGATCGTGTTGACCCACGGCATCCCGCCGCCGGCGTCCTGGCGCTTGAGCAGGTTGCGGACGTTCTTCGCCATGCCCATCGACAAGAAGGTGTCGAAGGTGCGCAGGTGCTCGGCGTTGGCGTCGCGGACGGCCCAGAAGCTGTCCTTGGTCCACGACATGAACAGGGTCGGTGCGGACAGGACGTAGCCCTGCGGCGTGCGCCAGAGGGTCCGCGTCACGGTCTCGACGCCGTCCTCGGTCTTGACCTGGACCTCCACGTCGCGGCGCTCGAGCTCGGCGGTGCTGCCGTCGGCCTTGACGTAGCTGGTCGGGGTGCCGGCGGTCGTGTACTGGTAGGGCGTGAAGCGGTAGCCGGTGGAGACCGTGTGGCTCCACGCGACGTCCTTGTTGAAGCCGATGTTGATGGCCGGGAAGCCGGTCAGCGCGCCACCGGCGGCGTCGAACTTGCCCGGCACCGTCAGGTGCATCTGGGTGAACCGGTAGCGGCCCAGCCACGGGAAGTGCGGGTTGCCGAGGATCATGCCGCTGCGCGTGGAGGTGGCGTCGCGACCGACGGCGGTCGCGTTGGAGCCGAACTGGTCGTCGGGCACGAGCGCCTCGCGCAGCTCCTCGGCGGTCGGGCGCGGGGCCGGCTTGGCCGCGCCGGCCGGCGGGGTCGCCGCGGTGATCTGCGGCAGCAGCCGGGTGGTCGAGGAGATCAGCTGGGCGAGGTAGAAGGCGTACCAGACGTCGGTCGTGGTGACGTCGGGCTTGATCCACTCCGCGTCCGCGCAGGCCGGGTCGGTGATCTCGTGGGTGCTCAGCCACTCGTTGATGCCGGCCGTCTCGGCCTCGACCATCGCCTTGGCGCGGTCGGTCGGGCCGGCGACCGGGTCGGCGAGCAGCTTCTCGACGACCTGGCGGTCGTGCAGGTCGCCGACGAGGGTGTCCCACTCGAGGTTGGTGCCCGAGCCGCCGACACCGTCCTGGAAGCGGGCGCTGCCACCGAGGTGGAGCGAGCGCTCGCCGCGGGCGGTGAGCAGGGTGTCCATGAGGTTGCACGTCGCGGCCGCGGTGGTGACGTAGCCGGCGCCGTACGCCATCCCCTCGAAGGTGTCGGCGGTGACGTGCGGGATCCCGTGTCGGGTGATCTCGATCGTCGCCTCGTACGGCGCGTCCGCGCGCGCGGG
>JAEZKN010000321.1 GCA_023415395.1 Actinomycetes bacterium | reverse complement strand
CGCGTCGCTCCGCTCCGCGCACCGTGCCGGCTCGACCCGTTTCGCCGACGCAGGACGCGAGCTCCGCTCGCGTCCTGCTGGCGAAACGCATCAGGGCCCGGCCGGGGAGGGAGGGATGGCCGGGCCCTGATCGTCCACGCGTCTGCTGGACAGAGCCTGGACACGGGACCCGGCGGTGGGAGGGAGCGTATGACCGGGTCCGCTCGTCTCAACGACCCGTGCAGACCCCGGTTACGCCGCCGACGTGGTGAGTTCGAGAGTTTTTTCGACGGTCTCCGACGGAACTGGCGCGGGGTCAGGAGACCCCGACGATCGGCAGCCGCAGCGCGCCCGGCGCGTCGTCCGGGACGACCGGCGCCGCGGGGGCGACCGGCTCGATCCGGCGGTACTCCTCTCCCAGCCCCGGCCGGGGGTCGGACTCGCCCTTGTTGGGCCAGAACGACATCGCGCGCTCGGCCTGGGCGGTGATCGTCAGCGACGGGTTCACGCCCAGGTTGGCCGAGATCGCGGAGCCGTCGGCCACGTGCAGGCCAGGGTGGCCGTAGACCCGCTGGTAGGGGTCGACCACGCCGGTCTCCGGCGAGTCACCGATCGCGCAGCCGCCGAGGAAGTGCGCGGTCAGCGGCTTGTTGAAGGCGTCGCCGACGGCGCTGCCCGGGAAGCCATTCATGATCTGGGCCATCTTGCGGATCGCCTCGTTGCCGGCGGGGATCCAGGTCGGGTTCGGGACGCCGTGGCCCTGCTGGGAGGTCAGGTAGCGCCGCTTCGTGCCCGGGATGCGCTTGGTGTAGGTCGTGATGGAGTTGTCGAGGCTCTGCATGACCAGCGCGATCACGGTGCGCTCGGACCAGTGCTTCATGTCGTAGAGGTTCCTCACCTCGCGGCGCTGGCGCCACATCTCCCGCAGCCAGGTGCGCCAGCGCGGCTCGTCGCCGTCGCCGTCGGTCAGCACCGACTGCAGCAGCGACATCAGGTTGCTGCCCGGGCCGTAGCGGACGGGCTCGATGTGGGTGCTCTCGTCGGGGTGGAAGCTCGAGGTGATCGCGATGCCCTGGCTGTAGTCGACGCTGGTGTCCGGCGCGATCACGCCGCCGATCGACTCGGAGTTGGTCCGCGAGAGGTAGCCCAGCCGCGACGACAGCCGCGGCAGGTGGCCCTCGTCGCGCATCCGGTGCAGGAGACGCTGGGTGCCGAGGGCCGAGGCCGCGAACACGACCTGCTCGGCGGCCAGCACCCGTCGGGCGATCCGCCGGTTGACCTTGGCCTTCGTGTAGCGGACGTGCACGTCGTACCCGCCGCCGGCGCGCGGGCGCACCCGGGTGACCGTGGTCAGCGGCATCACGCGGGCGCCGTTCTGCTCGGCGAGGTAGAGGTAGTTCTTGACCAGGGTGTTCTTGGCGTTGTGGCGACAGCCCGTCATGCAGGAGCCACAGGCGGTGCAGGTACGCCGGGCAGGGCCGGCGCCGCCGAAGAACGGGTCCTCGACCTCCTGGCCCATGCCGGCCCCCGGGCCGCCGAAGAAGACGCCCACCGGCGTCGGGTGGAAGGTCTCCCCCACGCCCATCTCGACGGCGACCTTCTCCATCACCTCGTCCGAAGGCGTGCGCAGCGGGTTCTCGACCACGCCGAGCATCCGCTTGGCCTGGTCGTAGTAGGGCGCCAGCTCGTCGCGCCAGTCGGTGATGTGGCTCCACTGCGGGTCGGAGTAGAACGGCGCGAGCGGCTCGTAGAGCGTGTTCGCGTAGACCAGCGAGCCGCCACCCACGCCCGCGCCGGACACGATGAGGCAGTCGCGGAGCGCGTCGATCCGCTGGATGCCGTAGCAGCCGATCTCGGGACGGAAGAGGTACTTCGTGGTCTCGAAGGACGTCTCGGGCAGGTCGTCGTCCTCGAAGCGGGCACCGGCCTCGACCACCCCGACGCGGTAGCCCTTCTCGGTCAGCCGGAGCGCGGTGACCGAGCCCCCGAAGCCCGAGCCGATGACCAGGACGTCGTAGTCGAGCTGCTCCCTCATGCGCGTCCCAGCTTCTTCATCAGGCGCAGGTTGGCGGTCATCAGCTTGGCGTAGGCCTCGTCGGACATGCCGAACTGCGGCGCGAAGCGGATCAGCCGCTGGGTGCCGACCGACTGCGTCTCGGTGTAGCGCAGGATGCCCTCGCTGCCCTGGCGCCGGCCCATGCCGGACTCACGCATGCCGCCCATCGGGGCGTCCAGGCTCGCGAACGTCGCCGCGAACGCCTCGTTGATGTTGACCGTGCCGCACTTGATGAACTTCGCGATCGCGCGGGCGCGCGCGCCGTCCTGGGAGTAGATCGAGGCGTTCAGGCCGTACTGCCCGGCGTTGGCGCGGGCGATGGCGTCGGCCTCGTCGTGGAAGCGGTAGAGGGAGACGACCGGACCGAAGGTCTCCTTGCCGAAGCACGTCATGTCCGGAGTGACGCCCTCGAGGATGGTCGGCTCGTAGAAGTACGGCCCGAGGTCGGGGCGCGCCTTGCCACCGGTCAGCACCCGGGCGCCCTTGGCGACCGCGTCCTCGACGTGGGCGGTCACCGTGTCCAGCTGCTGCTGGGAGATGAGCGGGCCCATGTCGTTGCCCCACTCCATCGTCGCGCCGAGCGTCATCGCCTCGACGCGCGCCACGAACCGTTCGACGAACCGGTCGTAGACCTGGTCGGCGACGAAGATCCGCTCCATCGACACGCAGAGCTGGCCGGAGTTGGAGAACGACGCCCGCAGCGCACCCTCGGCGGCCTTCTCCAGGTCGGCGTCGCGCAGCACGAGCAGCGGGTTCTTGCCACCGAGCTCGAGCGAGCAGCCGATGAGCCGGTCGGCGCAGCCGCGGGCGATCGTGCGCCCGGTCGCGGTCGAGCCGGTGAAGCAGACGTAGTCGGCGTGCGCGACGATGGCGCCGCCGATCTCCGGGCCGGGGCCGGCGACGACCTGCCAGAGGTCCTCGGGGAAGCCCGCCTGGACGAGCAGCTCCTTGGCCAGGAGGGCGGAGAGCATGGTCTGCGCGTCCGGCTTGGCGACGACCGCGTTGCCGGCGAGCAGCGCCGGGAGGCCGTCGCACAGCGCCATCGTGAAGGGGTAGTTCCAGGGCGAGATGATGCCGACGACGCCCTTGGGGATGCGGTTGACCTCGACCCGGGTCAGGCCCGGCACGATGCCGATCTTGCGCTCGGTGTCGAGGTGCTGGTGGGCCGTCCGCGCGTAGTAGCGCGCGGTGAGCGCGACGTGCAGCGGCTCGTCGAACGCGTGCTTGCGCGCCTTGCCGGACTCCAGCTGGATCAGGTCGATGATCTCGTCCTGGCGGTCCAGGATCAGGTCGTGCAGGCGCAGCAGCGCGGCCGCGCGCCGGTCCAGGGGCGTGCGCGCCCAGGCCACCTGCGCCTTGCGGGCGCGGGCGAAGGCCTGCGCCACGTCCTCCTCGCTCGACTGCGGGACGTGCGCCAGCGGCGCGTCGTCCAGGGGCGAGCGGACCTCGGCGGTCCGCCCGGTCGTCGCGACCAGGCGCGCCGTGAGCGCGGCGGTGTAGTCCGGCTCCAGCGCGTACGACGCGCGGGGGTCGTGCTCGGGGTCGTGGGGTCCTTCGACGACCGGGCCGCCGGCGGATGCGGGGTTCTGGGCGCTCATGTACCGAGAGTATGTGACCGCCGTCTCCGCGGCTACCTCTCGGTAGGTTTCCTGGACACCCGACGGCGTCACGGCTTGTAGATGGACTTCAGCTCCGTGTAGTGGGCCAGTCCCTCCGGGCCGAACTCGCGGCCGACCCCGGAGTTCTTGAAGCCGCCGAACGGCGCCGCGAAGTCCATCGTGTAGGTGTTCACGCCGTAGGTGCCCGTGCGGACCCGGCGGGCCACGTCGAGGCCCTGGTCCACGTCGCCGGTCCACACGGTGCCGGCCAGGCCGTACTCGGAGTCGTTGGCGATCCGGACCGCGTCCTCGACGTCGTCGAAGGGGATCACCGACAGCACGGGCCCGAAGATCTCCTCCTGGGCGATCCGCATCCGGTTGTCGACGTCGGCGAAGACGGTCGGGCGGACGTACCAGCCCGAGGAGAGCCCGTCGGGCATGCCGTTGCCGCCGACGACCACGCGGGCGCCCTCCTCCTGGCCGAGGGCGATGTACTTCTCGACGCGCTCCTGCTGGCGCTGGGCGACCATCGGCCCGATCTCGGTGGCCGGGTCCATCGGGTCGCCGACCTGCATGCCGGAGACCGCCTCGGCCAGCGCGTCGACGACGTCGGCGTAGTTGGCGCGCGAGGCGAGGATGCGGGTCTGCGCGACGCAGGCCTGGCCGGAGTTCATCAGCGCGGTGAACTTCAGGCCCTCCATGGTCGCGGCCAGGTCGGCGTCGTCGAGGACGATCGCGGCCGACTTCCCGCCGAGCTCGAGGGAGACCCGCTTGAGCTGCTCGCCGCAGACCGCGGCGATCTTGCGGCCGGCGGCGGTCGAGCCGGTGAAGGCGACCTTGTCGACGCCCGGGTGGGAGACGAGGTGCTCGCCCACCTCGCGACCGGCGGCCACGATGTTGACGACGCCGTCGGGGACGCCGGCCTCCTGGAGCAGCTCCGCCATCAGGTAGGTGTCGAGAGGGGTCTCCGGCGCAGGCTTGACCACGATCGTGCAGCCCGCCAGGAGGGCCGGGACCAGCTTGGACATGATCGTGAACTGGGGGACGTTCCACGGCGGGATCGCCGCGACGACGCCGACCGGCTCGCGCCGCACGATCACCTCGCCGAGCGCACCGGGCCGGGTCTCCTCCCACGGATAGGACCGGGCGATGCCGAGGAAGGCCTCGATCTGCATCCAGGGCGCGGGCGCCTGCGCGAGGTTGGAGAACGACAGCGGGGCGCCCATCTCGGCCGAGATCAGCTCGGCCATGTCGCCGAGCCTGCCGGCATAGAGGTTCGAGAAGGCCTGCACGACCTCGATCCGCTCCTCCGGCGACATCCGCGGCCACGGCCCGTGGTCGAAGGCGCGGCGGGCGGCCGCGACGGCGGCGTCGATGTCGGCCGTGCTGCCCTCGGGCACGGTCGCGATGACCTGCTCGGTGTGCGGCGAGACGACCTGGATCGTGTCGCCGCTGGCCGGAGCGGCCCAGCCGCCGTCGATGAAGAAGGCGGTGCGGTCGAGCGTCATGAGGTCTCCTGGGTGTCGGGATGCCGGGGCTAGGGGGCGAGCGAGAAGAAGTCGGCGAAGCCGGAGGGATCGTGCCGGCCGATGCAGAAGTGCTCGAAGAGCCCGAAGCCCTCCTGGGCGGCGCGCCCCGGCTCGGTGCAGACGGCGCGGCCGACGTGGTCCACGCACCCGAACATGAAGCGGCCCTGGACCGCGTCGTCGGCCAGGTCGTAGGTGACCCGCTCGGCGAACTTCTCGCCCTTCCACGTGCCGTGGATCCAGTCCGGGTCACCGCCGTAGCCGCCACCGACGTGGAGGGGGACGGCCAGCCTGGACTCGACCTCGAGGACCACCGGCTCGCCCGTGGGCGTCGCACACCGCAGGGTCGCGCCCGTCGGGGTCCGGGTGCCGGACCGGTAGTGCACGTCGACCACCGGCCAGCCGAGCTGCTCGACCCGTCCGTCGTTCCAGACCCGCGTGCAGTCGTTGAGGGTCCGGCGGCCGTCCGGGCTCTCCTGGATGATCACGACGACGGCGTACTCCTCGAACTGCAGCGGGACGTAGAGCCACCACATGCCTTCGAAGGGCGGGTCGGAGGGAGCGCCCGGGGGCTCCGCCTCCCCCACGGGACGGATCCCCCAGGAGCGGTCACGGCTGCCCATCCAGACGTCCGGGTCGACCGCGATCTGCTCGCCGTCGACGGCGATCGTGCCGCTCCACGCGCCGAGCTGGGCGAACCGTTGCGCGTCGAGCGTGACCCGGCTGCCCGAGCGCAGCACGTGCGGGAGCTCCTGGACGGCCCCGCAGGTCGCGTCCCAGGTGAGGTCGAGCGACATCCCGTCGGTCTCCTCGAGGACGATGCGGAGCCTGCGCAGGGGGTCCGGCACCTCGATGCGGTAGCTGCCCACGCGCGGGTTCAGCCGGTCCTGGTCCATCAGGTCGGAGAGGTGGACGGCGGTCTGCTGACCGTTGCGGGCGACGAGGACGAACGCGTCCTTGGTGCCGAGGTTGGGGTAGTAGCCCAGCCCTGTGATCACCATGATGTCGCCGGTGCGGTCGTGGGCGTTGAAGTAGTAGCGGTCGTAGAAGTTGCGGTCGCTGCTGTTGGCGTAGGCCAGCGGGAGCGGGGCCTGGTGGAGCGGGAACTCGTCGAGCGGGGTGATGTCGCTCATCAGGCGCCGGCCTCCGTCAGCAATCGGTCCAGCAG
>JAEZKN010000301.1 GCA_023415395.1 Actinomycetes bacterium | reverse complement strand
CCGTACAGCCAGGGCAGCGGGCTGCCGTCGTGCAGCACCACCCGGTGCCGGTGGCGCCAGACCTCGAGGAAGACCGTCGAGGTGGCGTCCTGCGCCTCGGCCCAGTCCCCCGTCGCCCGGAAGCAGTGGTTGTTGATGCGGTCGCCGTGGCGGTCGAACAGGGCGGCGAGCGCCTCGGGGTCACCGACCCGCAGGCGCTCGACGAGATCGTGCTCGGCGACCACCGCTCCTCCTCGCTGCATACCCGGACATGTCCGCAGCGCCGCCCGAGTTCCCAGCCGGCCTGCGGGGCGCTACCCCGCCGGGCTGAGGGTGCCGACGGCGAGATCGGTGACGCAGGCCGTCCCGGAGCCCTCGGCCATCTCGAGCTCGACGGTGTCGACGGTCCCCGTGAACACGACCTGGCTGCTGCTGAGGCCCGAGGGCACCGGCAGCTCGATCTCCTGGCCGTCGACGCGGACCAGGAGCGTGCCGGCGCTGGCGGCGAAGGCCTCGACCTTCACCACCCAGTCCAGGTCGAACAGGTCCGGCTCCAGGTCCACCGTCTGCGGCGCGCCGACCTCGACGGCGTACCCGCACTCCGGCACCGGACCTGCGGGGGCGGTCGCGGCCGGGGCGAACGTCGCGCGCACGACGCGGCCGTCGTCCTGGACCACCCGGAGCTCGGCGGCCGGACCTCCGAACTCGACGTCGTCCCACGGCGCGAGGAGGTAGGACAGCTTCGCCCGGTCGCCCCAGAAGACCGCTGCCATCACGGAGTCGGGCGCGTGGCGGTCCACGAGGGTCACGGATCCGGCCTCGGCGACACCCCGCTCGACGTTGGCCAGCCACGTCTTGGTGCCCGTCGGATCCGCGAGCCGCAGCACGGCGGTGACGCTCCCGACGCCCAGCGACACCACGAGCAGGCCGACGGCGGCCGGCGCGACCCACGCCGGCAGGCTCGCGCGGTCCTGGCGCACGCGGTCCTGGCGCACGCGGTCCTCGTGCTCGGCCGGCGGGGCCCCCACCGCCGCCGCGCCCAGGAGGAGCACGAGCACCACGAAGGCGTCCACCGCGTAGCGCTCGTAGGTGAAGCGGTGCCATGCGGTGACGTCGAACCGGTTCGAGAAGAGGATCGAGCCCCAGGCCGCCGCGGCGTAGACGAGCGCGGCGAGGAGCGGCAGCCCGGCGCGGCGGTCCCGGCGGAGCAGCCGGCCGACCAGCGCCGCGAGCGCGACCAGGGCGGCGACGGACACCGCGAGGGGCGGGCGCGAGGCGAACTGCTCGGGATTCGGCAGCGTGTTCCACGGTCCACCCCACACCCCGGGAGCGAGGAGGTCGGCCGCGAGGTCGTAGAACCACCGGCCGACCTCACCCGGCGACCGGCCGAGCTCGAGGTGGACGGCGCCCGGGGCGTCCGGATCGGCGCGGCTCGAGGCGAGCAGGAACACCAGCGCGTAGCCGACGCCGAGCCCTACCAGCCAGGCCGCCACCCGCCGGTAGCGGCGCAGGGACGCCAGCAGCGGCCCCGGCGTGGCGTGGAGCAGGACCACGAGCACGGGGAGGGCGAGGAGGACCGCCTTCTGCCACATGAGCAGGCCCACGGCGAAGCTCACGACCAGGCCCAGCGTACCGGCCGCCCCGTCGGTGCGGATCAGTCGCGCCGCGAAGAAGAGGCAGGCTCCCAGACAGGTCTGGATCGCCAGCGCCTGGAGCGCCGAGGCCCACCACGCCGCCGGGAGCACCTGGAGCGGGCTCAGCGTCACGAGGAGCAGGACCGCCCACGTGACCGGGCCGGTCCCCCAGAGGTCACGCAGCGCCACGGCCCACAGCGCCACCAGCCCGGCCGCCCAGAGCGCGGTGACGAGCGCGACCGCGTCGTGGTCGAGCGGCGCGATCGCGGTCATGACCCAGGAGATCGCGAACTGACCGGGCATCAGGTGACCCTGGTAGACCTGCGTCACGTAGGAGAGGAACGACTGGGTCGCCGCGTCGTGGAGGTAAACCCAGTCGTCGGCGTACCAGGACCACCGGCTCGCCGACCAGAGCCGCAGCGCGAACGCCGCCGCCATGAGCACGCCGACGAGCGTGGTGAACCTCGGGGCCGCGCGCACGGACCGAACCCTAGGACAAGGGCGGCCCTTCAGCCGGCGAAACGGCGACGGTACTGCTGCGGGCTCAGCCCACGGACCCGCCCGAAGTGGTGGCGCAGGGTCGCGGCGTTGCCGAAGCCGACCTCGTCGGCGATCCAGTCGATCGAGTGGTCGGTGCGCTCGAGCAGCTCCTCGGCCGCCTGCACGCGCTGCTGGGTGACCCAGGCGTGCGGCGTGGTGCCGGTCTCGTCGCGGAAGCGCCGCGCGAAGGTGCGGTCCGACATGTGGCTGCGCCGGGCCAGCGCCTCCACGCTGAGGTCCTCGGCGAGGTTCTCGACGATCCACGAGAGCAGCGGGCCGAGCGTCTCGGCGTCGCAGTCGGGCACCGCGCGCGCGATGAACTGGGCCTGGCCGCCGTCGCGGTGCGGTGGCACCACGATGCGGCGGGCCGTGGCCGCGGCCACCTTCGCGCCGAACTGCTGGCGCATCAGGTGCAACGACGCGTCGATGCCGGCGG
The DNA here is from genome assembly GCA_023415395.1 of Actinomycetes bacterium. Classification (GTDB taxonomy): domain Bacteria; phylum Actinomycetota; class Actinomycetes; order Propionibacteriales; family Nocardioidaceae; genus Nocardioides. The sequence continues at coordinate 2,396 of JAEZKN010000301.1, read as the reverse complement.
CCGAGCCGGCGCCGGTGAGGACCGTGCCGTCCTGGCAGTAGAGGACGTCCGGGCAGACCCGGGCGTCCGGGTAGGTCCGCGACAGCAGCTCGGTGAAGCGCCAGTGGGTCGTGCACTCCCGGCCGTCGAGCAGCCCGGCGGCGCCGAGCTCGAAGACGCCCGAGCAGTGCGCGTAGACGATCGCCCCGCGTTCGTACGCCGCCCGCACGGCGTCCAGCACGGCTGGGTCGTGCTCGAGGAAGTCCCACTTGGGGCTCAGGCAGACCAGGTCGGCGTCCAGGGTGGCCTCGAGCCCCTTGTCGACGTGGAGGTCGTAGTCCGAGCGGCCCGTGACCCGGCCCGGACGCGGCGTGCAGACCCGGAAGTCGAAGACCGGGTTGTCGTCCTCGGGGTGGTAGGACTCGCCCCAGACCTCCACCAGCGAGCCGAGCCCGAAGGGCTCCGCCCCGTCCTGCACGATCACGGCCACGGTCTGCATGGCGACAGCGTGCAGCAGAAGTGGCGGAAAATCAACGAAGGGTGTCTTTTCTGCCACTCGTGGCAGCATCTCCACAGGCGCAGGATTACTGCCATGAACGAGCTGCTGATCCTCATCCTCCTCATCGCGACGGTGGCGGCCCTCAGCGTCGAGACGCTGCGCCGGGTCCGCCACGACGGCCGCGGGCCGCAGCGCCCGCCGGTCTCCCACCTCGAGGACGCGCGGTTCCTCCCGCCGTCCTACCGCTGACGCCGGCCCTCGGATCCTCAGACCCTCAGGCGTCGAGCGGCGCCAGCGTCGTCTTCTCGACCCGGGCGATCCGCTTCTTGAGCCGCCGGAACTGCGCCCGCTGCGCCCGGGTCATCCGCCCCGGCCGGTGGGCGAGGTTCCGGCGCTCGAGCGGGTCCTTGACGAGGTCGTACATCTCCCACTGGTCCGGCTGCTGGCCGGCCGCGTCGTAGTAGCGGGCCAGCTTCCACCGCTTCTCCCGGACCGCGACGATCCGGTTCGGCGGGCGGACGTACGGCCCGCTCTTCTGCCCGGCCTGGATGTCGTCGTAGGTGAACACGACATGGTCCTGGGTGGGTCCGGCCCCGGGACCGAGCAGGTGGCGCGAGTAGTCGACCCCGCGCCAGTCCGCGCTCCGCGCCGCTGTGGGCACCTCGGCGAGGCCGGCCAGGGTCGGGAGCAGGTCGACGTGGGAGACCAGCTGGCGCGAGGTCCGCGGCTCCGGGAAGAGCTCCGGGTTCGAGTAGACCAACGGGACGTTGAGCGTCTCCTCGTAGAAGTTGAAGTTCTTCTGCTGCATCGTGTGCGCCAGGCCCATCTCGCCGTGGTCCGCCGTCCGGATCACGATGGTGTCCTCGAGCTGGCCGGTCTCGGTGAGCCGGTCGAGGATGTCGACGAGGTAGCCGTCGACCAGCTTCATCAGGTTCCCGTAGAAGTTGACGTAGCCGAGGCGCTCCTCGCGGGTGTTCGGAGCCCCGGCCAGCTTGAAGATCCGGGCGAACCGCTGCTGCGCGTCCGGCTTCGTCGACAGGTCCTCGTCCCACGTCACCGGCAGGCCCACCTCGCCCTCGAACCAGCCGTCCTCGGGGAGGTAGCCCGCCTGGACGTACTTCGGCGGGCTGGCGTTGCGCGGGCCCGGGTAGAAGAGCAGGTCGTGCGGGTTGATCAGCGAGACGATCATGCACCAGGGCGGCGAGTCCTCACCGCGCGAGGCGAGGAACTCCAAGACCCCCTGCTCGCCGTTCATGAACCGGCCGTCGTGGTCGGTCACGCCGCCGCCGGCCTGGCTGATGTCCTGGTTGGCGCCGCCGTCGGGCGGGTTCCAGCCACCGAATCCGTACTGCGCCAGGTCCTCGGGCGTCCACGTCCCGTCCGCGGCCAGCGGCTTGGAGAGGTGCCACTTGCCCTTGAAGACCACCTCGTAGCCGGCCGCGGTCATCACGGTGGCGACGTTCTCCACGTCGGTCGGCAGCTCGACCTGGGGGTACTCCTCGGCCGGCATGTCCTCCTCGAGGGTGTACTTCACCCCGTGCTGCGCCGGGTAGAGCCCCGTGAGCAGCGTGGCGCGGGAGGGGCTGCACATGCAGGCGTTGGCGAACGCGTTCTCGAACGTCACCCCGTGCCGCTTGAGCCGCGTCAGGCCCGGGAGGTGCTCCTCCTCCCACCCCTCGGGGAAGTGCCGGAGCCGGCGCTCCTGGTCGGTGATGAAGATGAGCACGTTCTTGCCGGCAGCCGCCGAGGCGGCCGCAGCGGCCGGGTCCGGCATCCCGGCGGCCAGCGCGACGGTGGGTGGCACGGCCGCGGCCGAGGACAACAGGCTCCGGCGGGTGATCGTCATGGGCCGACAGAGTAGGTCCACGGCTCCCCCACCGTCCGGCGATCCCCGAAATGCCGGGGGGGGGGGCGGCGG
>JAEZKN010000288.1 GCA_023415395.1 Actinomycetes bacterium | reverse complement strand
CGGGCGCGCCGAGGAAGGTGAGCATGAAGACCGGGTTCACGATCGCGACGTTGACGTGGTTCATCGCCGAGACGAACGTGCGGTCGTCGGTGCGCGCGAGCCCGGGCATCACGCCGGACGCCCACGCGTAGTAGGTGCCGGCCTGGAGCCCCGTGGCCAGGGTGGCGGCCAGCAGGACGGGCGAGCGGAGCGACTCGAGCATCTCGTTCATGGGTCCAGTGCAGCGGCGCGGGGCGAGACGATCCATGGCGCGAACGCTCACTGACATACGCACCCGTCCAGCCCTACCCTCGGGAGATGGACGGACTGACCGGTCTCCTGGACGGGCCCCGGGCCCGGGGTGCGTTCCTCCTGCGCTGCCTGATGGACCCGCCGTGGTCGGTGCGCCTGGAGGACGAGTCGCCGCTCACCGTCACCGCGGTCGTGCGCGGGCACGCCTGGGCGGTGCCCGACGAGGGCGAGCCGTTCCGGCTCGGGTCGGGCGACGTGGTGGTCTCGCTCGGTCCGGACCACTGGGCCGTCGCCGACGACCCCGACACCCCCACGCAGGCGGTCATCCACCCCGGCCAGGTCTGCACCACGCCGCACGGACGGCCGCTGGAGGAGGAGATGCACCAGGGCGTGCGCAGCTGGGGCAACAGCGCGGTCGGGCAGACGCTGATGCTGGTCGGCGCCTACAGCCTGGAGGGCGAGGTGAGCCGACGGCTGCTCCGGGCGCTGCCGCGCTTCGTCGTGCTCGGGCCGGACGAGCTCGGCTCACCGCTCGTCCCGCTGCTGGCCGACGAGATCGTCAAGGACGCACCCGGCCAGGACGCCGTCCTCGACCGGCTCCTCGACCTGCTGCTCATCGCGGTCCTGCGCGCCTGGTTCGCCCGGCCCGAGGCCGAGCCGCCGGAATGGTACGTCGGTCAGTCGGACCCCGTCGTCGGCCCGGCGCTGCGCCTGCTCCAGCACCACCCCGAGCACCCCTGGACCGTCGCCGAGCTCGCGGCCGCCGGGGGCGTCTCACGGGCGGCGTTCGCCCGCCGCTTCACCGACGTGGGCGGCCAGCCGCCGATGACCTTCCTCACCGGCTGGCGCCTGGCGCTGGCCGCCGACCTGCTGCGCGAGCCCGGCGCCACCGTCGCGGCGGTCGCCCGGCGGGTCGGCTACTCGACGCCGTTCGCGCTCAGCACCGCCTTCAAGCGGGAGTTCGGGATCAGCCCCCGCGACCACCGGGCCCAGGGCTCCACCACTGGGATAGTCCCTCACGAAGTGGTTGCCGACACGCCGGTGCGGCCAGCCATTTCGTGAGGGACTATCCCGACGGTCTACCGGTCGAACGCCGCCCGCACGTCGGCCTCGGTGAGGCCGTAGTCCTCGAGCGTGTAGCTGTGCGAGGGCTTGGCCCTGCCCTGCTTGGACTCCTGGTCGAGCTCCTCGATCGCCGCCTCCACCTCGGGGGTCCAGTCGAGCCCGAACTGGTCGTAGACCCGGCGGGTCACGGCGAGCGGGTCGGCCACCAGGTCCTCGAAGGCGACGTCGACGAACTGGGCCGGGTCGTACGTCGCCCGCGCGTCGTGGAACGCGTGGAAGGCCCGCGACCACAAGTCGAGCTGGGTGCGACCGATGACCTCGCCGACGTACGTCGTGGAGTGGCCGGCCGTCGTCTCGGCCGACAGCGAGCAGGACGAGGCGAGGCAGGTGACCGGGTCGCGGTGGGTGTAGATCACGAGCGCGTCGGGGTAGACCGTCATCAGCGCGTCGAGCGCGGTCATGTGGGACGGGTTCTTGAGGACCCAGCGCTTGTCGGGGTCGTTGAGCCCGACCAGCTGGAGGTTCTGCTTGTGGCGCGCGTAGGCGTCGGTCCAGTCCTGCTGCTGGAGCCAGGCCGTGTAGCGCGGGACGTTGGCCAGGGCCTCGTAGGAGTTGGACTTGCCGGTCTGCCGCAGCAGCCGCCAGCACTCCTCGACGGTGGTGGCGTCCATGTAGTGGATCCCCATGAACTCGGGGTTCTCGACGTGGTGCGCCGCGAACCCCTGCTGCATGGCGTTGAAGATCGGGTCGGACTCCCAGGTCTCGCGCGGGGGGCGTGGCTGGGGGTACTGCGTCAGCCACATCTCCAGGCCCTGGGCCCCGGGATCGGCGTGCAGGTAGCGGTGCAGGGCGGTCGTGCCGGTGCGCGGCAGGCCGGTGAGGAAGACCGGGCGCTCGATCGGGACGTCGCGGTGCTCGGGGTGCGCGGCGAACTGCGCCTGGGTGAGGAGCACGCCGACCAGGGCAGACTTCACCTCCGAGCGCTGGAAGTAGTTGCCCCGCGGGGTCAGCCCGGCCTCCGCGGACGCCAGGTCGTCGACCAGGACGCGCAGGCCCTCCTCGTGGACGCCGTCGCCGAAGTCGGTCATCCCGGTCGTGCGGACCGCCGCTGCCGCGATGTCCTCGTAGGACCCGACGTCCGGGCGCTCCCGCGTCATGATGTTGTCCGACATCAGTCGTGGAACTCACCGCAGTCGACGGTGAGCATCTGGCCGGTGACCGCCGAGGCGAGATCGGAGGCGAGGAAGAGCGTCGCGCGGGCGACCTCCTGGGGCGAGGCGAGCCGCTTGAGGTCGGTGGGCGCGGCCTTCTCGGCGTACACCTCCTCGTGGGTCTTGCCCTCGACGGCGCCGAGGAAGTCGAAGTAGCCGCGGTTGACGTCCTCGTAGATGTAGGACGGCGCGACGCTGTTGACCCGGATCCCGCGTGGCCCGAGCTCGGTGGCCAGCGACGAGGCGAGGTGCTCGAGGGCGCCCTTGGAGAGCTTGTAGCCGGCGTACTCGGGCTGGGAGGAGAAGACCACGCAGGAGTTGAGCATGATGATCGAGCCCTTGCTCTCCGCGAGGGCGTCGGCGAAGAGCGCGGAGAGCCGCAGCGGGGCGAAGACGTTGGTCTCGTTGACCTTGGCCAGCCTGCGCGGCTCGATCCGGGTGATCGGGTCCATCGGCGGGATCGTGAACGCGTTGTGGATCACGCAGTCCACCCGGCCCAGCTCCGCCAGCGTCCGCGCCACCAGGTTCGCCCGCGAGTCCTCGTCGGTCACGTCGGTGACCACGCTGACGACCTTGGTGCCGTGGCCCTCGAGCTCGGCCTGCAGCTCGAGCAGCCGCGACTCGGTGCGGCTGGCGATCACCAGGTCCGCGCCCATCCGCGCGGCCTCCTCGGCCAGCGCCCGCCCGAGGCCGGGGCCGATGCCCGAGATGACGACGACCTTGCCCTTGAGCAGGGGTACGGCGGTGTAGCGGTCCTCGATCGAGGTGTCGTGTGCTTCTGCGTAGCCGAGCTCGCTCAACTGATCATCCTTCGGGCAACGGAGCGCTGCCGGGCGGCGATGCGCGCGGCGTACTCCTCGGTGGTGAGGGGGGTGAAGTACGGCAGCCGGTCCGGTACGTCGGCGATCGCGACCTTCTCGACGACCGGTCCGTCCTCGGGGCCCAGGTCGCGCTCGAGGCGCTGCCAGCGCAGCATGATCGAGCCGGTGCGGTGGCCGAGGCACTCGAGCCAGTTGGCGACGTGCGGGTCGCGCTCGGAGATGACGAAGCGCATCAGGCCGTCGGGGTCGGTGACCGCCTGGGCCTTGGTGAGCGAGGTCTGGTGGGTCTCGTAGTCGGTGGAGATGTACCAGTCCGAGCCGATCTGGATCGCCTGGTAGGCGCAGTCGGCGCACTCGGGCACGGTGACGACCAGCGCCTCGTCGTCAGCCAGCTCGTAGTGGCCGATCGAGGAGCGCTGGGAGGAGAGGCCGCCGGGCGTCGACCGCGGCGGCGTCGGCTGGTTGACCGGCTCCTTGCGCTCGAAGAACTGCGGGAACGCGAACCACGTCTGGATCGAGCCGGTGAGCAGCTTGCCGGCGATCTCGTACTTCCTCGCCAGGCGGTCGCGGGTCAGGGGAGCGGCGGGCTGCCCGACCGTGTCCGTGCGCTCGATCCAGATCCGGCCGCGCTCCTCGGTGTCCCAGTCGTTGAAGACCTCGCGCACGATCATCGTCTTCGCGCCGGGTTCGGCGACGTAGGTGAACTCGAACGACCCGTCGTCGGCGATGTCCAGCTCGCGGTCGTCGAAGGCCAGCATCGAGGTGGCGGCCGAGGTCGCGGAGTAGGCCCCGCCCATGACCTGGAAGGACAGGTCCGCGGTCGTGCCGCGGACGCCGCGCACGACGTACTCGACGCCCTCCTTGAGGTAGGCGTTGAAGTAGATCGCGTCGGGGTTGTCCAGGCCCTGGCGGGAGTACTGGTGCGTGGGGTTGATGAACACCGGGCGGTCGAGGTCGTGGTCGAAGGCCATCTGCATGGCCATCCGGATCCGGCCGGCGAGGTAGTCGTAGCCCTCGAGCAGGTCCTGCTCGGTGCGGATGAAGGGCGCGCCCGCGATCAGTTGCTCCGCCTCTGCGATCGCGTCCTGGAGCGGGCGGGTGAGGTCGTGCGTCGGGTCGGTCATCAGAGCTTGTGGATGATCTGCTCGGCGTACTTCTCCAGGTGCTCGACCTTCTTCTCGAGCGGCTCGGTGTCCGGGCCGGTGATGTAGGGCACCCGGAAGCCGACGATGCAGTCGGTGACGCCCTTGTCCTCGAGCCGCTTGATGCCGTCGAGGGTGTAGGCGTCGTAGGAGATCACGTGCACCTCGAAGTCGTCGCGGGTGTCGCCCTCCTCCTGGCGGATCTCGGCGAGGCGGATGAGCAGCCGGTCGAGCTCCTCGCCGTCGCCGCCCGCGTGCATCCAGCCGTCGCCCTTGCGGACCGCGCGCCGCAGCGCGGCGTCGGCGTGGCCGCCGACGAGGAGCGGGATCGGCTCCGTCGCACCGGGCGTCTGCTTGAGCGCGTCGACGTCGTAGAACTCGCCGTGGTACTCGAAGTAGTCGCCGGTGGTCAGCCCGCGCAGGATGTCCATGCACTCGTCCATCCGCTTGCCGCGCCGGGCCCAGTCGACGCCCATCGCGGCGAAGTCCTCGGGCCACGGCGAGATCCCGACGCCCAGGCCCAGCCGGTTGCCGGAGAGGTGGGCGAGGGACGACGCCTGCTTGGCCACCAGGATGGGCGGGCGGATCGGGAGCTTGAGGACGAACGGCGTGAGCCGGAGCGTGGTCGTGTGCGCGAACAGGTGCGCGCACAGCACCATCGTCTCGATGAACTCCTTGCCGTCGAGGAACTCGCGGTCCCCGGTGTCGGTGTAGGGGTAGGTCGAGTCGGACTCGCGCGGGTAGATCACGCTGTCGGCGACCGTCATGCTCGTGTAGCCCGCGGCCTCGGCGGCCTGGGCGAGCGGCGCGTAGTACGACGCCTGCGTCATCGCCTCGGCGTAGCTGAATCGCATCTCTTGTTCTTTCGGTCCCTGAGTGCCGGCGAGGAACGAGCCGGTGTATCGCTTCGTGTCGGTCCCTGAGTGCCGGCGAGGAACGAGCCGGTGTATCGAAGGGTAGAACGTGTTCCACTTTTCTGCCAGAGTTCCGGTGTGGACCTGCAGGAGATCAGCGACCGGCTCGAGATCGAGGGCGCGATCGTGCGCTACACCCGCGGCGTCGACCGGGGCGAGTGGGACCTGCTCGACACCGTCTTCACCCCCGACGCCGAGATCGACTACACCGAGTCCGGGGGCGTCGCGGACACCTACCCCGCGGTGAAGTCGTGGCTGGCCGAGGTGCTGCCGGCGTTCTTCCTCCGGCGGATGCACTCCCTGCACCAGGTCGACATCGCGTTCCCGGACGGGCCCGGGGGCGACGAGGCGCTCGCGTCGGCGTACTTCCACAACCCGATGCCGATGGACGACGGGAACGGCGGCGAGAAGGTCGTCGAGTTCGGCGGGGTCTACCACCACGCCTTCGTGCGGACCGCCGACGGCTGGCGCAGCCGCAGGCTGCACGAGGAGATCGTCTGGCGGCGCGGCATCTGATGGGCCTCGGACTGCCCGAGGAGAAGCCCCCGGGCCTCGACTCACCGACGACCGCCCGCCTCATCAAGCTCATGGCCCGGACGCAGGTCAAGGTCTTCCGGCTCACCAACGGTCGCGTCGGGTCGAGGTGGCGGGTGGGTGCGGGCTTCCGCAAGCCGGTCCCGACGCTCCTGCTCGACCACGTCGGACGCACGTCGGGCCGGACCTTCACGACGCCGCTGCTCTACCTCGAGGACGGCCCGGACCTGGTGGTCGTCGCCTCGCAGGGCGGCCTGCCGAAGAACCCGCAGTGGTACGCGAACCTCCTCGCGCACCCCGACACCCTCGTCCACGTCCCGCGCGAGGGGGTACGCCGGGTGCGGGCCCGCACGGCGGACCCGGCCGAGCGCGCGCAGCTGTGGCCGCGGCTGGTCGAGCTCTACGCGGACTTCGCGAAGTACGCACGGTGGACCGAGCGGGAGATCCCCGTGGTGGTCCTCGAACGCCGCTGACGCACAATATGGGCATGTCCGAGCAGCTGCCCGACCGTCCCGACGACGACGGGCACCCGATCGTCTCCGGGCTGATCGCCCTGGCCGGCGTGGCGCTGGTCGTCGGCCTCGTGCTCGGCCTGGTCGTGGTCGCGGGCGCCAGCGTGCTCGGCATCGGCGGTGACGGGGAGGAGTCGACGGCGACGTCGCAGCGGTCGATGTACCTGCCCAAGCCGCAGAAGACGCCGACCCCCACCGACCCGGCGCTGACGCTCGCGCCGGCCGAGGGTGGCGCGTCGGAGGAGCCGTCCGAGGAGCCCTCGGAGAAGCCGAGCAAGTCCGAGTCCCCGCGCAAGCAGATCACGCTGTCGGCCTCCACCACGACGTCCTCGCCGATGGAGCAGTTCGACCTCACCGGGGTCTACCCCGGTGGTGAGGGCGCGATCCTGCAGGTGCAGCGCTTCGAGGGTGGCGCCTGGACGGACTTCAACGCGACCGGCTCGGTCAGCGGCGGCACGTTCCAGATCCCGATCTACACCAGCAAGGGCGGCGTGAACCGCTTCCGGGTGGTCGACTCCGACACCGAGCTGGAGTCCAACGAGATCCGGATCACCATCGGCTGAGGCGGCCCGCGGCCCGGCTCGGGCGGGTCAGGCCGCGCGGGCGAGCTCCCGGTCGACGGGCGCAGGTCATGGCCCTCGTAGGCGTGGATGCGGCCCAACAGCACCAGCACGTTGTGGGAGGCCAGCGGCACCGAGAGCACCCGGCCGCGATGG
>JAEZKN010000265.1 GCA_023415395.1 Actinomycetes bacterium | reverse complement strand
CCACCCGACCGCGAAACAGCCGAGCACCACGAGCTCGCCGCCGAGCACCGCCGTCACCCGGCGCGGCCACGGCGGCGCGTCCGGAACCCGCGCGCCCGTGGTCCGGCTGCCGACCGCCACCCCGGCGACGTAGCCGAGGACCGCGATCGCGACGTTGCCGACGGTGGTGGCGTCCAGGCGAGCGATGCCCAGCCCGAGCAAGGCCAGGTTGCCGGTCATGACGCTCGCGAAGACCGCACCGAGGCTGACCAGGGCCAGCACGTCGAGCGCTCCGGTGCCGAAGGTCAGGGCGCCGGCGACGACGACCGGCCACCGATCGGACTCACGGGGCGCTCCCATACCGGGAGCCTAGGTCCGGCGGCTCGCCCGCGCCGTAGTCAAGTGACTGATTCCGCGCTCCCGCGCGAGCTCCAGACTCGGAGCCTGTCCCCCGCCCCGAGGAGCTGACCATGCGCGTGCTCGTCGACCTCAACCGCTGCGAGAGCTACGGCCAGTGCGTCTTCCTGGCCCCCGACGTCTTCCGCTGGCACGGCCGGGAGTCCCTGGAGTACGTGCACGATCCCGACGACGCCCGGAGCGACGAGGTGGCGCGCGCCGCGGCCGCCTGCCCGGTGCAGGCGATCGTCCTCGAGCTCCCGGTCGAGCCGTGACCAGCGCGAGCCCGGACCGGGTCGTCGTGGTCGGCGCCTCGCTCGCCGGGCTGACCGCTGCGGAGACGCTGCGCGAGCAGGGGTACGCCGGGCGGCTGACGGTCGTCAGCGACGAGCCGCACGAGCCCTACGACCGGCCGCCGCTGTCCAAGAGCGTGCTGGCCGGACGCCAGCCGGTCACCGGCCTGTCGCTCCCTCGCCGGTCGGACCTCGACGTCGAGTGGGTGCTCGGCGTACCCGCCACCGGCCTGGACCGGTCGCGTCGCCGCGTGCTCCTGGCCGACGGCCGGGAGATCGCGTACGACCGGGTCCTCGTGGCCACGGGAACCCGGGCGCGTCCCTGGCCGGACACCGCGACCGTGCCGGACGGCGTGTTCACCCTGCGCACGCGGGAGGACGCCGACCGGTTGCGGCAGCGACTGGTCGCGGGACCAGCGCGCGTGCTGGTCGTCGGGGCGGGTTTCACCGGCTCGGAGATCGCCTCGGTCTGCCGCGAGCTCGACCTCGAGGTGACGGTCGCCGAGCGCGGAGGAGCCCCGCTGGCCGGAGCCCTGGGCGACGACCTCGGCGCCGGCTTCGCCCGACGGCAGCTCGCCCACGGCGTCGACCTGAGGTGCGGCACGTCCGTGACGTCGCTCGAGGGCGACGGCGGACGGCTGGCCCGCGCCCGGCTCTCCGACGGCTCGGTCCTCGACATCGACGTCGCGGTGGTGGCTCTGGGGGCGATCCGCAACGTCGAGTGGCTCGCCGGCGCCGGCCTGTCCGTCGACGGACGCGGCGTCGTGTGCGACCGGACCTGCCGCGTGCTCGACGCCCACGGCACGGCCGTGGACGAGGTCCTCGTGGCCGGGGACGTCGCTCGCTGGCCCCACCCCCTCTTCGGCGACACGCTGCTGGCCGTCGAGCACTGGGGCAACGCACGGGGCCAGGGTCGCGTGGCCGGGCACAACCTGGTCTGCGCCCCCGACGCTCGCCGTGCCCACGAGACGCTCCCGGCCTTCTGGTCCCACCAGTTCGGGCTCAACATCAAGTCCGTCGGGCTGCCGTCGTACGCAGACCGGGTGGTGGTCACCCAGGGGTCGGTCGAGCAGCACCGCTACACGGCGGCTCTCGGGCGCGACGGACGGATGGTGGCGGCCGTCGCGGTGGACATGCCGCGCAACCTCGATGCCTACGCCGCGATGATCCGCGCCCGCGCGTCCTTCCCTCCGGACCTGCACGCACCCGACGAGGAGTAGCCCATGCCCAAGACCAGGACCAGGACCAGCCCGAGCCCCGGTGAGGTGTTCTCCCGGCTCCTCGATCCCGCGCACCGCGCGGACCCGTACCCGATCCACGAGCAGCTGCGCCGTACGGCCGTCGCCGACATCGGCGACGGGTTCTGGGCGGTCAGCGGCCACGAGGAGATCGCCTACCTGCTGCGTCACCCGGGGGTCAGCAAGGAGGAGCGCAAGAGCCGGGTCGCCGCCGGTGGCATCCGCGAGCTCGCCTCCCGCTTCTTCCTCTTCCTCGACCCCCCCGAGCACGACCGCCTGCGCCGGCTGACCATGGACCAGTTCACCCCCGCGCGGGTCACGCGGATGCGGGGCCGGGTGGTCACCCTGGTCGAGGAGGTGCTCGACGCCCAGCGCGGCCGCGACGACCTGGACGTGGTGGCGGACTTCGCCTACCCGCTGCCGGTGACCGTCATCTGCGAGCTGCTCGGCATCCCCCGCGCGGACGAAAGGCGCTTCCACGTCTGGGCCGACGTCGTCGCGCACGGGCTGGACCCCGACTCCGACCCGGAGCTCCAGGACCGGTTGCGCGGCGCCGCTCGCGAGCTCCGCGACTATGTCTCGGCGCTCGTCGACGAGCGCCGCGCACGGCCGGAGGACGACCTGATCTCGGGCCTAGCCGCCGGGACGGGCCCGGCCGACACGATGGCCGACGTCGACCTCGTGTCGACGATGGTGCTGATGCTCATCGCCGGGCACGAGACGACGGTCAACCTGATCACCAACGGCGTGCTCACGCTGCTGCGCCATCCCGACGAGCTGGACCTCCTGCGGGCCGACCCGGGGCGCAGCGTGCCGGTCGTCGAGGAGCTGCTGCGCTTCGAGCCCCCGGTGCAGTTCGGCACCCGCTTCGCGCTCACCGACCTGGAGGTCGGCGGCGCCACGATCCCGGCGGGTGCCGGGATCCGGCTGGTGTTCGCTGCCGGCAACCGGGATCCGCGCCACGTCGTGGAGCCCGACCGGTTCGACCCGGACCGCGGCGGCATCGAGCACCTGGGCTTCGGCGGCGGCATCCACTACTGCGTCGGCGCGCCTCTCGCCCGGTTGGAGGCGCAGATCGCGCTGGCGGCGTTCGCCCGCAAGGTCCGCTCGCCCCGGCTGCTCGCCGATCCGCCGCCGTACCGCTCGAACGCCGTGCTGCGCGGACCCGAGCACCTGCTCGTCGGCTTCGACGACATCGTCCCCTGACCCTTCAGGAAGGGCGGGGCGCGTACATGATCACCGCGACACCGACCAGGCAGATGAGCGCGCCGACGAGGTCGTAGCGGTCGGGCTCGAACCCGTCCACGACCACGCCCCAGGCCAGCGAGCCGGCGACGAAGACGCCACCGTAGGCCGCGAGGATCCGCCCGAAGCTCGCGTCCGGCTGGAGCGTCGCGACGAACCCGTAGATGCCGAGCGCCACCACACCGACGCCGACCCAGACCCAGCCGCGGTGCTCGCGCACGCCTTGCCACACCAGCCACGCGCCGCCGATCTCGGCGAGAGCGGCGGCGACGAAGAGGACGATCGAGCGGGCCTGGTCCATGGGCGCGAGCCTAGAAGGTGGCGGGCGAGGTGGTCGCGACGTTGATCAGGGTCGGCCGGCGGCGGTCGGCCAGGCCGGCCGCCAGCAGCTCCGCGACCTGCCCCGTGGTGGTCGCCTCGTGGGCATCCACGCCGTAGCTGCGCGCGGTCGCGACGATGTCGAGACCAGGGAGGTCGAGGCCCGGGACACCGGGTGCCTCCTCGAGAGCGGCGAACTGCTTGAGGACGGCGTAGTCGGCGTTGGACGACACGACGACGGTGACGGGGATGTCGAGCTGGGACGCGGTCCACAGCGCGGTGACGGCGTACTGCATGGAGCCGTCGCCCATCGCGGCGACGACCGGTCGGTCCGGCGCCGCGAGCTGCGCACCGACCGCGGCCGGCAGGCC
>JAEZKN010000240.1 GCA_023415395.1 Actinomycetes bacterium | reverse complement strand
GGCCCGGCCCGCGCGCCGTTGCCGCGACGGGACCGCCACGACGACCGGGTGGCCGTCGGTCCGGCCGCGCGTCAGGTCGTACTCCCCCACGGCGACGAACGACCGCTGCGGCGCCATCGGGTCCGAGGTGCGCCAGTGCCAGAGCCGTTGCCGGTGGCTCGGGCGGGTGCCCAGGAAGAGACCGTTGCTCACCACCTCCACGCCGCGCGGGACGCGGACACTGACGTCGTAGGTCGCCTTGTCCGCCGGGGTGAGGTGCACGGGGTGGACGCGGGTCGGCTGAAGCGCCAGGACGCCGTCAGCGGTCGGCTGCCAGCGGCGTGCTGAGCCTGCGTAGAGCGCCTTCACCGTGACCGCCTGGCCGGCACGCAGGGCCGAGCGCGGCGTCACGACCAGCGCACCGTGCCGCTGCCGGAAGGTCGCGGGCTGACCGTTGACCCGGACCTGCGAGACGGCGACACGGGAGTCGAGCGTGAGGCGCTCGAGGGCCTGCGTGGCGTGCGCCCGGATCCAGACGCGCCCTCGGAACCGCTCGGTGCGCGGGACGTACTTCAGCCGGACGTTGTAGTGGTCGACGTCGTAGCCGTCGCCGGCCTCCGCCGCTGCCGGAGCCGCCGGGGCCGCGACGGAGCCGGTGGGCAGCAGGACGGCGAGCGCCGCGACCGCAGCCGTGAGGCGGCGCGGGTATGCACGTGCAGGCATGGGTGAACCTCCCGAGATCGGGCCACCCTGCGTGGCCCGGGCCCGCAGACAAACACAATCCGGGGATCCCTGCCGGCGCTCTCCACAGGCACCTCACCAGCCGGCGGGGAAGCGCGCCGAACCGGCGGCGATCGCCAACGCCACCAACGTCGCGATGCCCGCCGCGAGCAGGACCTCCTGCCCGATGTGCCGGACCGGTCGAGCGAGGAGCAGCAGCGCACCGATGGCCGCCGCGAGGAGCGGCAGCACGAGGATCCAGACCGCCGGATCGGCCAGGTAGGCGACGGACCCGAGCACCAGGCCTGAGACGACGGCCCGGCGTACGTCGACCGGCCGGCCGCCGCGCGGCAGGCCGACGGTCACCACCGGCCCGCGGTCGGCCAGCTGGTCGGGCGCCAGCACGCGCAGCAGCAGCGTCGAGCTCGCCCGGTCGGTCACCACCACGACGTCGCGGAAGCGGTCGCGGATCGCATGCCGTCGGACGAGCTCGTCGAGGCGGTGCCCGCGGTCGACGTCGGGGTAGCTCACCGGCGCGAGCAGCACGTCGACCTGCGGCTCGACACCGAGCGCGCGCACGACCCGCGCGGCCTCCGGCGTGGGGGCGGTGAGCACCACCGGGTGGCGGCCCACGGCACCGACCAGCCGCGCCAGGTCGGCCCCGTCGGCCGGGGCGCTCACCACGAAGATGCGCTGGAGCTCAGGCACGCTCGCGACGATAGCCGCGGAGTCCGTCCAGGAGGCGATCGACGTCGTCGTCGGTGGAGTAGGCCGCCAGGCCCGCCCGGACCGCACCGGTCTCCCCGAGGCCGAGCCACCGCGACGCCTCGACCGCGTAGAAGTGGCTCGCCGGGGCGTTGACCCCGAGGCTGGCGAGGTGGGCGTGCACGTCGCGCGGCTCGGCGCCGGTGAGGGTGAAGTACGCGGTCGGGGTGCGACGGGCCGGCTCGCCGTACGCCCGGGCGCCGGGGATCTCGGCGAGCCCGTCGAGCAGGCGGCGCAGCAGCCGGGCTTCGTGCTCCTCCACCGCGCGCATCGACTCCAGGACCCGGGTCCGCCGCTCCCCCGCCTCGGAGGCGAGGCCCGCGATGAAGTCGATCGCCGCGGTCGTCCCGGCCAGCAGCTCGTAGGGCAGCGTGCCGAGCTCGAAGCGCTCGGGCACGGCGTTGCTCGAGGGCACCAGCTTGTCGGGCCGCAGCGCCTCCCAGCGCTCGGGCGCGGCGACGACCAGGCCGTGGTGGGGGCCGAAGAACTTGTAGGGCGAGCAGGCGAAGAAGTCCGCCCCGAGCGCACGGACGTCGACCGGCGCGTGCGGGGTGAGGTGCACGCCGTCGACGTAGAGCAGGGCGCCGGCCTCGTGCACGGCCGCCGCGATCGCCGGGATGTCGGGGCGGGTGCCCAGCACGTTCGACGCGCTGGTGACCGCGACCAGCCGGGTGCGGTCGGTGAGCTCGGCGCGGACCTGCTCGACGTCGAGCTCGCCGGTCTCCCGGTCGAAGCCGACCCAGCGGACCGTGGCGCCCGCGCGATCCGCGGCCTGGACCCACGGCCGGATGTTCGCGTCGTGGTCGAGCCGGGTCACGACGACCTCGTCGCCGGGCCGCCAGTCCTTGGCCAGCGCCCGGGAGACGTCGTACGTCGCCTGAGTCATCGACCGCGCGAAGACCACACCGCCCGCGTCGCAGCCGAGGAGGTCGGCCACGGCCCTCCGGGCTCCCCTCACCACGTCGTCGGCCAGCCGCTCGGAGCTGGTGACGGTGCCGCGGTTGGAGAGGCCCGCCGTCATCGTCCCGGCCACCGCGTCCGCGACCGGGCGCGGGACCTGGGTGCCGCCGGGGCCGTCGAAGAAGGCGGTGCCGCCGGCGAGGGACGGGAAGGCGGCGCGGACGCGGTCGACGTCGTAGGTCATGCGCTCATCATCCCTTCATCCGGACCCCCGCTGTCCGGCCGTCGGCGGGGTTGTGTTGGATGTGATCCACGCCCTACTCGGGCACACCAACTGCACACATCTCGGGAAGGATCCACCATGGTCCAGCTGTCCAAGCGGCGACCCGCTGCGCTCGCGATCGCGACCGCCGGCGTCATCGCTGCCGGTCTCGTCACCGCCACGAGCCCCGGCGCCACCGCGAGCGTCCCGGCCGCCGAGCCGGCCTCCACCCCGGTCCCGATCGCCACCCCGGACGGGGTCGTGTCGGCGTACCTCCTCAATGCGAGGAACCCCAACCCCGGCCAGACCAAGCAGGTCGAGCGCGCGGTCGTCGAGGCCGGCGGCGTCGTCGTGCAGAGCTGGCAGCAGATCGGCGTGGTCGTCGCGCACGCCACCACCTCGTCCTTCCGCACCGACGTCGCCGCGGCGGCCGGCAAGTCGCTCGCCTCGGTCGGCGCGAGCCGCACCGCCCCCGTCAGCGAGGGCACGCCCGAGGGCGTCGCCACCACCTGGGGCCACGGCGCCTCCGCGAACCTCGGCGGACCGAAGCCCCGACTCGACGACAGCACCGGCGCGGAGTCCACGATCGCCGTCACCGCCGACCCCCGCGAGGCGGAGCAGTGGGACATGCGGATGATCAAGGCCGACCAGGCGCACGCGGTCACCGACGGCAGCCGCAAGGTCGTCGTGGGCGTCCTCGACAGCGGCATCGACCCCGACCACCCCGACCTGGTCGCGAACATCGACGTCGCGAGCTCGGTCAACTGCAGCGACGCCGGCCGCCCGGCCACCTCGGCGACCGGCTGGGCGCCGACCACGAGCGACCACGGGACCCACGTCGCCGGCACCATCGGTGCCGCCCGCAACGGCGTCGGCATCGTCGGCGTGGCCCCGAACGTGCGGCTCGCGTCGGTGAAGGTCGTCAACGACGACGGCTACATCTATCCCGAGTACGCCGTCTGCGGCTTCATGTGGGCCGCGCTCCACGGGATGGACGTGACGAACAACAGCTACTACGTCGACCCGTTCCAGTTCTGGTGCTCCGACCAGGCCGACCAGGCCGCGTCGAAGGAGGCCGTGCGCCGCGCGGTCCAGTGGTCGATCGACAAGGGCGTCGTCTCCGCCGCCGCAGCCGGCAACTCGTCGTACGACCTGGCGAACAAGACCACCGACACCACCAGCCCGAACGACAGCACCGCGGTCAACCGGACGATCAACAACGCCTGTGAGGACATCCCGGCCGAGCTCGACGGCGTCGTCACGGTCTCGTCGATGGAGCAGTTCCCCGCCGGCTCGACCGAGAGCCGCCTCTCCGGCTTCTCCAACCGCGGCCTCGGCGTGATCGACGTCGCCGCCCCGGGCTCGCGCATCCTGTCGACGATCGTCCGCGACAACGGCTACGGCCTCAAGAGCGGCACCTCGATGGCGTCCCCGCACGTCGCCGGCGTGCTCGCCCTGATGGTCTCGGCGCACCCGAACTGGTCCCCCGCCAAGCTGGTCGCCGAGCTGCGCGCCCAGGCCGACGACAAGCCGTGCGGCCCCACCACCGCCGGCGCCCTCTGCGTCGGCCCGACCGAGGACAACAGCTACTTCGGCGAAGGCGTCGTCGACGCCCTCGACGCAGTGCGCTGATCCCCTCGGTGGTTGAGGTGCGAGGCGCGCCAGCGCCGAGCCTCGAAACCACCTCGGCGGTCGAGTAGCCCGTACCCTCCTCGGCGGGCGTACCGAGACCCACCGGCCCGTGGCCCCGGTTCGTCCGGGGGCACGGGTCGCTCGGCCGATGGCTTGGCGAGGGGCGGTGTCGTGTACTACTAGAGCTCGAACCGCGAGAGGGGAGCCGAATGCCGAAGGACACTGCCGGTAGCACCATCTGGAACATCGGCAAGCTCGTCGACGCCATCAAGGGCACGAACCCAGATGCAACCCGGGTTGAGATCCCGAAGTTCCAGCGTCGCCTCGTCTGGAGCGAGCAACAGAAGATTGACCTGATCGACTCCATCCACCGTGGCTACCCGATCGGCTCGGTGCTGCTCTTCAAGCGTCCGAACCCGGGCGGTCAGCAGGAGCTGTTCCAGGTCGTCGATGGCCTCCAACGGACCAGCACCCTCGTGGGCTACACGAACGCTCCGCTCGAGTACATCTCGGCCGACCTGCTGCCGGACACCATCGTCGCCTCAGCCATCTCCCGCCTGGGAGCGAGCGAGGAGGCAGCCAAGAAGATCGTGCTCGATTGGATGCGCAGCACTCGGGAGATGACCTTCAGCGCCGGCTTCCGGCCTGACAAGCTGGCCGAGCACCTGGCTGCACGATTCAGTGCGCCCGAGGCCGTAGATGAGCTGACCGAAGACCTGGCGCCGGCCCTGGACGAGCTGAAGTCTCGAGTGGACATCAGTGGAGTCTCGATCCCCGTCGTCACCTATGCGGGCCCGGAAGGCGAGCTGCCCGAAATCTTCGAGCGGATCAACCAGTCCGGAACGAAGCTGAACAAGTACGAGGTCTTCGCGGCGACGTGGCTGAACAGCGCCACCCTCGTGAACAACACCTCGGTCCGTCAGGCCATCAACGAGAAGTACCAGGCACTCCTCACTCGCGGTTTCACCATTGACGGCCTGGAGTCAGACAAGCAGATTCAGGACTTCAACCTCTTCGAGTACCTGTTTGGCATGGGGAAGTGGCTTGTCAAGGCGCACGGACTGCTCTTCCGCGAGAAGGACGATCCCGCAGAGACCGAACCTGCCGCATTTTCCCTGTCGTGCGTTGTCCTGGGCCACCAGCTCAGCAGGATGGGCGAGCTCCAACGCCTCATGCCCCGCGCAGACGACGACGTCATCGATCCGACCCGGATGGAAGAGGCGATCGCTCAGTCGGCCGACTTCGTCCAAGACGTCTTGAGCCCTTTCATTAGCCTGCGGTTGAACTCGACGACAGACGGTGTCGACATCGCCCACGGCGAGCTGCAGATCGTCTCGATGATTGCCCGGGCAGTCATCGGGAGGTGGGACACCCGAGGTGACTGGACGGAGCGTCCGGGCTGGCAGGGCGATTGGGACATCCTCCGCAAGAACCTCCCCCAGT
This sequence comes from Actinomycetes bacterium, assembly GCA_023415395.1. Classification (GTDB taxonomy): domain Bacteria; phylum Actinomycetota; class Actinomycetes; order Propionibacteriales; family Nocardioidaceae; genus Nocardioides. The sequence continues at coordinate 883 of JAEZKN010000240.1, read as the reverse complement.
ACTACCTGTTGGAGCTGCTGGAGGAGACCTGGCGTGGGCCGCTCTACTCCCTGCTGTACAATCGAGTCTGGGATGTCGACGAGGATGGCATTGTCGTCGGGCCGTCACAACACTACGTACGCACGCCCACCATCGACACCTGGGACGTGGTCACGAAGAGTTGGTTCGACAAGCAGATGGCTCGGGAGCAGCGCAGCCGCTCCCACGTTCGCTCCGTCGACCGAGTGTTCCTGCGTTTCGTCTACAGCAACCTGGTGTCCCACCAGGAGAACAAGCAACAGACGTTTGAGCTGGAGCACCTCTTCCCGGTGTCGCGCCTGAAGAACGTCGTACCGGCGGACGGCCCGGGTTGGCCGATCTCGTGCATAGCGAACCTCGCGCTGTTCACGAAGTCGCTCAACCGCGAGAAGTCAGCGAACACGATCGCCGAGTACCTGGCCGAGAACGAGATCAGCGCGGCCGAGAGGCAGATGCTGGACAAGTTCCTTCTCTGCTCGCCCGACGACGTGGTCATCGACAGCGACTTTGACCGCGAGACCTACAAGACTTTCCTGGAGCACCGCTGGTCTGTGCTGAGGAAGCAGCTGTACTCCGGACTGGGCGTTGCCTAGATTCGATCCGACGCGCTGCGCAGAGAGGGGGCGAGGATCGAGCCGAGCAGGGTGAAGCCGACCACGGCACTCAGCCGCAAGATGTCGGCTCTCGCCCGTCGAGACACCGCGCCGGAGGTCCGGCTGCGGCGGGAGTTGCATGCACGAGGGCTGAGGTACCGGGTTCAGCGCAAGGTTCCCGGCAACAACAGGCGCACTATCGACATCGCGTTCTCTCGGGCACGCCTCGCCGTGTACGTCGACGGATGCTTCTGGCACGGATGTCCGGAGCA
>JAEZKN010000207.1 GCA_023415395.1 Actinomycetes bacterium | reverse complement strand
TATCGAGACCACACCCGACGGGTCTCGACACGCTCGCTGGCGCTCGCTACTCGACCGACGAACCGGGCTCACCATCTCGTCGGTCGAGTAGGCCCGCGGCCGAGGAACGAGGCCGCGACGGGCGTATCGAGACCACGACGCACTGACGGGTCTCGACACGCTCGCTGGCGCTCGCTCCTCGACCGACGAGAGTCGCCACCGGACCGCCGCGAGGTGCCCTTCGACCACCGAGGCTGGGCGTCCCGACCGCCGAGCTGGCTAGATGTCGCGGAAGGTCTCGATGGAGGCGCCGAGCTGGTTGAGGCGCTCGGCGAGGTCCTCGTAGCCGCGGTGGATGACGTAGGTCGAGCGCAGGACCGAGGTGCCCTTGGAGGCGAGCATGGCCAGGAGGATCACGACGGCCGGGCGCAGGGCCGGGGGGCAGACCAGCTCGGTGCCGGTGAACGAGGTCGGGCCCTCGATCATCACGCGGTGCGGGTCGAGGAGCTTGACCTTCGCGCCGAGCTTGTTGAGGTCGGTGAGGTAGATCGCCCGGTTCTCGTAGACCCAGTCGTGCAGCAGGGTCTGGCCCTCGGCGACGGCCGCGATGACCGCGAAGAACGGCAGGTTGTCGATGTTGAGGCCCGGGAACGGCATCGGGTGGATCTTGTCCAGGGGCGCGTGCAGCGTCGACGGCATGGTGGTGATGTCGACCAGGCGCGTGTGGCCGTTGAGGGCGACGTACTCCTCCGAGCGGTCGTAGCGCAGGCCCATCTCCTCCAGCAGCGCCAGCTCGATCTCGAGGAACTCGATCGGCACCCGGCGGATGGTGATCGAGGAGCTGGTGACGATCGCGGCGGCCAGCAGCGACATCGCCTCGATCGGGTCCTCGCTGGGCGCGTAGTCGACGTCGACGTCGATGTCCTCGCAGCCGGTCACGGTGAGCGTCGTGGTGCCGATGCCCTCGATCTGCACCCCGAGGCGCTCGAGGTAGAAGCACAGGTCCTGGACCATGTAGTTCGACGAGGCGTTGCGGATCACGGTGGTGCCGGGGTGCAGCGCCGCCGCCATCAGGGCGTTCTCCGTGACGGTGTCACCGCGCTCGGTGAGCACGATCGGGCGTCCCGGCTCGATCGTCCGGTTGACCTCCGCGTGGTAGTGGCCCTCGGTGGCCTTGACCTCGAGGCCGAAGGGACGCAGGGCCGACATGTGCGGCTCGACGGTCCGCGTGCCGAGGTCGCATCCGCCGGCGTAGGGCAGCTGGAAGGTGTCCGCGCGGTGCAGCAGCGGCCCGAGGAACATGATGATCGAGCGGGTACGGCGCGCGGCCTCGGCGTCGACGTGGCCCAGGTCGAGCTCGCGCGGGGGCACGATCTCGAGGTCGTTGTCCTCGTTGAGCCAGCGGCACTGGACGCCGAGGCTGGTGAGCACCTCGATGAGGCGGTTCACCTCCTCGATCCGCGCGACCTTGCGCAGCGTGGTCCGGCCGCGGTTGAGCAGCGTCGCGCAGAGCAGGGCGACGCCGGCGTTCTTGGAGGTCTTGACGTCGATCTCGCCCGACAGGGTGGTGGGTCCGGTGATCCGCAGGTGGGTCGGGCCGGCGCCGACGGCGACGATCTCGGAGTCCAGGGCCGAGCCGATCCGGGCGAGCATCTCCAGGGACATGTTCTGGTGCCCCTTCTCGATCCGGTTGATCGCGCTCTGGCTGGTCCCGAGCAGGTCGGCGAGCTGGTGCTGGGTCAGGCCACGGTGCTTGCGCGCGTCGCGGATGAGGTTCCCGATCCGGTTCTTGTATCCCTCACTCATGCCGTCACGGTAACTCACATATGAGATAACACCACATCCCGGTGGCCGGGTGTCGGCGGCGGATCCTCGGGAGCGAGGATGGCGGCATGCGAGCGACGACCATCCACGGTACCCGCGACGTCCGGGTCAGCGACGTCCCGGACCCCGTCATCGAGGCTCCGACCGACGCGATCGTCAAGGTCGTCGCGGGCTGCATCTGCGGCTCGGACCTGTGGCCGTACCGCGGCGAGAACCCGATCACGCCGGGGGACACCATCGGCCACGAGTGCGTCGGCATCGTCGAGGAGGTGGGGTCGGCCGTCTCGTCGTTCCGGCCCGGGGACTTCGTGGTCGTGCCGTTCGACCACTGCGACAACACCTGCCCGCACTGCCGCGCCGGCGCGCAGAACGCCTGCACCAACCTCGGCTTCACCACGAGCGGCCAGGCGGAGTACGCCCGCGTGACCCAGGCCGAGGGGAGCCTGGTCAGGACCGACGGCGTGCCCGACGCCGCCCTGCTGCCCTCGGTCCTCACGATCTCCGACGTGATGCCCACGGGCTGGCACGCCGCGGTGTCCGCCCGCGTGAGCCAGGGCGGTACGGCGGTCGTGGTCGGCGACGGCGCGGTCGGCCTGTGCGGCGTCCTCGCCGCCAGCATCCTCGGCGCCGAGCGGATCGTCGCCATGTCCCGCCACGAGCCGCGCCAGGAGATCGCCCGGAGGTTCGGGGCGACGCACGTCGTCGCCGAGCGCGGTGAGGAGGGCGTGGCGGCGATCATGGAGCTGACCGGCGGCGTCGGCGCGGACTCGGTGCTGGAGTGCGTCGGCACCCACGACGCCATGGACACGGCGTTCCGGATCGCCCGTCCCGGCTCGACGGTCGGCTTCGTCGGCGTGCCGCACGGCGTGGAGCTGCCGCTGCGGCGGATGTTCCAGAAGAACGTCGGCCTGGCCGGCGGCATGGCGCCCACCCGGCGCTACATGCCCGAGCTGCTCGACCTGGTCCTGGCGGGCACCATCGAGCCGGGCCTGGTCTTCGACAGCACGATGCCGCTCGACCGGGTCGCCGAGGGTTACGCGGCGATGGACGAGCGGCGTGCGGTGAAGGTGCTGATCCAGCCGTAGCCGGACGGGTCGGTCAGTCGCGCTTGCCGCTGAGGTAGAGCGCGGTGCCGGCCAGGAGCAGGCCGCCGGAGGCGACCTCGGCGATCAGCACCTTCGTGGGGTTGTCCAGGAAGAGCCCGAACAGCACCAGCAGGATCCCGCAGAGCCCGAGCACGCCGAGGAACGGCTTCTTGGGCAGCGTGGTGTTCAGCGCGAGGGCGCAGGCGATGACGATGGTCCCGATGAAGCCGTCGCGGTAGCCGGCCCACATGCCGGTCGCGTCCAGCGGGTAGAGCAGCCAGGTGGCGGCGATCAGGCCGATGCCGGCGAACAGGATCAGCAGCCAGCCGAACGGGGCCACGACCGGGACCGGCTCGAGCGGAGCGGCGGGCGCCGCCGGGACGGCCGGGACGGACGAGCCGGAGGGCTTCACGGGGGTCGACATGGGTGCATCGTATTAGGTTCGGTCCGTGCTCACACTCGGCCCACTGCTCCGCTACGTCGACGCCACCTCCGCCACCATCTGGGTCGAGACGGCGCAGGCAGCCACGGTCACCGTGACGGCGGGGGAGCGGACCGCCTCGGCCCGGACCTTCGGCGCCCACGGCCACCACTTCGCGCTGGTGGAGGTGACCGGCCTCGAGCCCGGGTCGAAGACGCCGTACACCGTCGACGTCGACGGTGAGCGCGCGTGGCCGGCCACGGACCCGGAGCTCGCCGACTTCCCGCCGCCGATCATCCCGACGCTGCTGCCGGGCAAGCCGCTGCGGCTGGCCTTCGGCTCCTGCCGGGTGAGCGTCCCGCACGACGAGGAGGGCAACGCGGAGTTCGGCGTCGACGCGCTGCGTGCCTACGCCCTGCGGATGGCGGGGCTGACCGACGGGAGCCTGGACGAGGACGAGCGGTGGCCCGACCTGGTGCTCTTCCTCGGCGACCAGGTCTACGCCGACGAGACCAGCGCCGAGATGCGCGAGTTCATCGAGCGGCGGCGCGACCCCGACCAGGCGCCGTGGTACGAGCTGAAGGACTTCGAGGAGTACGCCCACCTCTACTCGATCGCGTGGTGCGACCCGGCCAACCGGTGGCTGCTCTCGACGCTGCCGAGCGCGATGATCTTCGACGACCACGACATCCGCGACGACTGGAACACCAGCTGGACGTGGCGGCAGGCGATGGAGTCGACCGACTGGTGGCACGACCGGGTCGTCGGCGGCCTCGGGTCCTACTGGGTCTACCAGCACCTGGGCAACCTCGGCGCCGAGGAGCTGCACGCGGACGAGCTCTGGCGGCAGATCGCCGCCCACGACGGGCCCGACGAGCTCGACGTGTCCGACCTGCTGGACGCCTTGGCCGACCGTGCCGACCAGCACCCCGAGACCTACCGGTGGAGCTTCGCGCGGGACTTCGACACCCAGGCCCGCCTGGTCGTCGTCGACTCCCGGGCCGCGCGCGTGCTCCGGCCCGACCACCGCTCGATGCTCGACGACGGTGAGCTGATGTGGCTCGACGCCCAGCTCCGGGGCGACGTCGACCACCTCCTCGTCGGCACGTCCCTGCCGTTCCTCCTAGCACCGGGCCTGCACCACATCGAGTCCTTCGGGGAGTCGATCGCCCAGGGCGCCTGGGGACCCCCGGGGAAGTGGTTCGGGGAGCGGGCACGGCAGGCGGCCGACCTCGAGCACTGGGCGGCGTTCCAGCAGGGCTTCCGCGACGTCGCGGAGATCGTGGTCGACGTCGCCACCGGCAAGCGCGGACGGCCTCCGCGGACGATCACCTTCCTCTCCGGCCCCGTGCACCACCGCTCCGGCGCCGAGGCCTGGCCCCGCGACGGCATGGCCACGACCCGCATCCTGCAGGCGGTGTGCTCGCCGATCCGCAACCCGCTGCCCCGGGTGATGCAGGGCTTCACGGCGGTCGCCGCCCGGCGTACGACGGGGTGGCTGGGCCGGCTGCTGTCCCTGTCCGGCCGGGTCCCGCTGGAGCCGCTGCGGTGGAAGGTCACGCACGGACCCTGGTACGACAACAACCTCGCGGTGCTGGAGCTCGGACCTCCGGGCCTGCGGATGTGGTGGAACGCCGGTGAGGTCGACGGCCGCCCGGAACTGCCCGTGCTCAAGCGGGTGGCGACCGTCGACCCTGTCGGCTGAGGCGCCGAGACGCTGCGCCCGGCCGACGCTCCGGACGGGGGGTCGGTGGAGATGGTCGGAGGAGGGTGGTGGTGGCGACCGGAGTCGTCAGACCCTGCGGTCGGACGCTGCGGTCGAACGCTGCTGTCAGACGCTGCGGTCAGACGGTGGCGAGCTGCGCGAGCTTGCTCGGTCGCACCGGCACACACTCACATCCATCCCCGCACGCGAGGTAGACGTGGAGGGCGTGCCCGCAGTGTGGGCACGGCATGTCGTGCGTGAGGTGCTCAGCGTTCGTCTGGACGGTGTCCCACATGGTTCTACCTCCCCTCGAGCCTCGGCGATGCCCCCCGGCATGATGTCCGGTGCGACGGCCACGGCCCGTCTCCCCAGGAGGAGGCCGGCCGACCGGTCCGGATACATCGTGAACGAAGGTAAAGGGTCGGTCTGTCAGGCGCGCTGGCTTTCCTGCACAACCCCCCGGACGGGTGGTGTCGGTCTAGTCCGTGCGGGCCACGGGTGCCCGACCCGCCGGCGGAGGGCTGCGCCGTGCCTCATGCTGGTCGCGTGCTCCTCCGAACCGCTGCTCCCGCGCTCGCACTGGTGGCCACGCTCCTGACGGGATGCTCGGGTGACGACGGCGGCGACTGCGCCGGGCAGGCCTACCACCCGGACCTCACCGAGGCGGGGGAGGAGAGCCCGATGCAGGCGCTCAGCACCTGGCTCTCCGGCGCGACCGGCTTCGAGGAGCTGCCGGCCGACGACGGCTGGATCTTCTCCGACGCCGGCGAGGCCGATCCCGACGTCGTCGAGGTCCGCCACGAGGAGGGCGACGGCTGGTGGGTGCAGGTCGTCCGCACCGACGGCGGCGGCTACGTGGTCGAGCAGGCCACCGACGACTGGGCCGCGTGCGAGGAGGAGCTCTCGTGAACCTGCTGCTGGCGCTCGCGCTCACCCTGGCGGCGCCGGGCGGGATCACCGTGACCGTCCCCGAGCGCGTGCACGTCGATGCGTTCATCCCGGTCGAGGGCAGGGTGCACGTCGTGCCGGGGGAGCGGCGGCTCGTGCGGCTGGAGGAGGTCGTCGCCGGCCGCTGGCACGTGGTCGAGCGCACCCGGTCGACCCGGGCCGGCCGCTACGCGCTGCTCGAGCGCTCCGGCTTCACGCCGCGCGAGCGGACCTTCCGCATGGTCGCGCCCCGCGCGGGCCGGCTGCCGCGCGCGGTCTCGCGGGTCTTCGAGGTCCAGATGTACGTCTCCGTCCCGGGGACGCCGTGACCGCCGTCGAGCTGCGCCGGGCCTACGACGACGAGGTCCGCGCGACCTTCGCGGAGCACCTGCCGAGCGGATGGGCGGGGGAGACCGACGGCCCCGTCGTCCGCTGCCTCACCGGCCGCGACGGGTTCGCGATGCTCACCTGCCCGGCGACCGACCTGGCACTCGGCGAGCTCGGGGCGCTCGTCGACCGCACGGTCGCTCACTTCGCCACGGCGGGGTGCGCCTTCGAGTGGAAGACCTGGGACCACGACCATGCGGGCCTGCGCCCGTTGCTGGAGTCCGCGGGGGCCGAGGCCGAGGACCACGAGGCGCTCGTCCTGGGAGAGGCCGCTCCGCTCGCGGCTGACCCGGTCCTGCCGGACGGCATCGAGCTCCGCCAGGTGCACGAGCCTGCCGACCTGGCCAGGATCGCCGCGCTCAGCACCGAGGTCTGGGGCGAGGACTGGTCCTGGCTGGCCGACGAGCTGGCGGTGCGCGTGGCCGCCCCCGCGCCCACCCACGTCTTCGTCGCCGAGGACGGCGACCGGGTCGTCAGCGCCGCCTGGCTCGAGCCCGTCGTCGGCACGCGGATCGCCGGCCTGTGGGGCGGCAACACGCTGGCGGCGTACCGGGGCCGGGGGATCTACCGCGCGCTCGTGGCGGTCCGCGCGCGGCGCGCGCTCGAGCTCGGCCACCCGATCCTGCATGTCGACGCCTCCGACGACAGCCGGCCGATCCTGGAGCGGCTCGGGCTGCACGTCGTCGGGGGCACGCAGCCCTTCCGGGTCGGCGCACCCGGCTAGGCTGCGGCGGTGGCCGGCACGAAGAGCGACCTCGTCCTGCTGCGTCGCGTGCGCGACCGGATCGACCGCGAGTACGCCCAGCCCCTGGACGTCGAGGCGCTCGCCCGCGGCGTCCACATCTCGGCGGGCCACCTGAGCAGGCAGTTCCGCCAGGCGTACGGCGAGTCGGTCTACTCCTACCTGATGACCCGGCGGGTCGAGCGGGCGATGGCGCTCCTGCGGCGCGGCGACCTCAGCGTCACCGAGGTGTGCTTCGCGGTCGGGTGCCAGTCGCTCGGCACCTTCAGCACCCGGTTCACCGAGCTGGTCGGGATGCCGCCGAGCACCTACCGCGGCGAGGCGACCCGCGACGCCCACGGGCTCCCGCAGTGCGTGGCGAAGCAGGTCACCAGACCGGTCAGGAATCGAGAAGCACCGGACGCCGGTACGTCATTAGCGTGATCGACATGAACATCACCATCCACACCGCGGCACTGCCGCACGAGGACCCGGAGGCGTCGCTCGCCTTCTACCGCGACGCCCTCGGCTTCGAGGTCCGCACGGACGTCGGCACCGGCACGATGCGCTGGATCACCGTCGGCCCGCCGGGCCAGCCCGAGACCTGCATCCTCCTGGGACCTCCGGCCGCCGACCCCGGCGTCACCGAGGAGGAGCGCACGACCATCGCGAACATGATGGCCAAGGGCACCTACGGCTGGATCATGCTGGCCACGCCGGACCTGGACAGCGTCTTCGACCGGGTGCAGGCGACCGACGCGGAGGTCGTGCAGGAGCCCACCGACCAGCCCTACGGCATCCGGGACTGCGCCTTCCGCGACCCCGCCGGCAACATGGTCCGGATCCAGGAGGCCCGCGCATGAAGACGATGACCTGCCAGCAGCTGGGCGGCCCGTGCGACCAGTCGTTCCAGGGCACGACCGCGGACGACGTGATCCACCAGCAGGACGAGCACCTCAAGGCCATGGTCGCCGGCGGCGACGAGGCCCACGTCCCGGCGAACGACGACATGCGCGGGCGCTGGAAGCGCCCGGTGAAGGGGCTGGGGTGGTACCGCCAGGTGAAGAAGGACTTCGCCGCCCTGCCCGAGGACTGACCGCGATGACGACCGAGGAGAACGATGGCCCACGCCGCTGACAGTCACGACCTGATCCGGGTGACCGGCGCCAGGGTCAACAACCTCCGGGACGTGACCGTGACGATCCCCAAGCGTCGGCTGACCGCCTTCACCGGGGTGTCCGGGTCGGGCAAGAGCTCGCTGGTCTTCGGCACCATCGCCGCGGAGTCGCAGCGGCTGATCAACGAGACCTACAGCGCCTTCGTGCAGGGCTTCATGCCGACGCTGGCCCGGCCAGAGGTCGACCACCTCGAGGGCCTCACCACGGCGATCATCGTCGACCAGGAGCGGATGGGGGCCAACCCGCGCTCCACCGTCGGCACGGCGACGGACGCCAACGCCATGCTGCGCATCCTCTACAGCCGGCTCGGAGACCCGTACGTCGGGCCGCCCACGGCGTACTCCTTCAACGTCCCGACGCGCAAGGCCAGCGGGATGATGACGACCGAGAAGGGCGGACGCACCGAGCGCCGCGTCGCCAAGCAGGAGGTCTACCTCGGCGGCATGTGCCCGCGCTGCGAAGGCATGGGCAAGGTCAACGACATCGACCTCACCGCGCTCTACGACGCTGAGAAGTCGCTCAACGACGGGGCTCTGACGGTTCCCGGCTACTCGATGGACGGGTGGTACGGCCGGCTCTTCGAGGGCATGGGCCTGCCGATGGACAAGCCGATCAGGTCCTTCACCAAGAAGCAGCTCGAGACGATGCTGTGGTCGGAGCCGACCAAGATCAAGGTCGAGGGCGTCAACCTGACCTTCACCGGCATGATCCCGCAGATCCAGAAGTCCATGCTGTCCAAGGACCCCGAGGCGATGCAGCCGCACATCCGGCGCTTCGTCGAGCGGGCGGTCACCTTCCAGGTCTGCCCGGACTGTGACGGCACGCGGCTGACGCCGGAGGCGCGGGCCTCGAAGATCCAGGGCAGGTCCATCGCCGACCTGTGCGCGATGCAGATCAGCGACCTGGCGGACTGGGTGCGCGCGCTCGACGAGCCGTCGGTCGCGCCGCTGCTGAAGGGGCTCCTGCACCTGCTGGACTCCTTCTCCGAGATCGGGCTCGGCTACCTGTCCCTGGACCGGCCCGCCGGGACGCTGTCCGGGGGAGAGGCCCAGCGGACCAAGATGATCCGGCACCTCGGGTCCTCGCTCACCGACGTCACCTACGTCTTCGACGAGCCGACGATCGGGCTGCACCCGCACGACATCGAGCGGATGAACCAGCTCCTGCTCCAGCTGCGCGACAAGGGCAACACCGTGCTGGTCGTCGAGCACAAGCCGGAGACCATCGCCATCGCCGACCACGTCATCGACATCGGTCCGGGAGCTGGCTCCGAGGGCGGCATGATCTGCTTCGAGGGAGACCTGGCGGGACTCCGGGGGAGCGGCACCATCACCGGCAAGCACCTCGACGACCGGGCGTCGCTCAAGGACGTCGTGCGGGCGCCGACCGGCCACCTGGAGATCCGCGGCGCCAGCACGCACAACCTGCGCGACGTCGACGTGGACGTCCCGTGCGGCGTGCTGACCGTCGTCACCGGTGTCGCGGGCTCCGGCAAGAGCTCGCTGATCCACGGCTCGCTCGCCGGTCGCGACGACGTCGTCGTCATCGACCAGGGCGCGATCAAGGGCTCGCGGCGCAGCAACCCGGCGACGTACACCGGGCTCCTCGAGCCGATCCGCAAGGCGTTCGCGAAGGCCAACGGGGTGAAGCCGGCGCTCTTCAGCGCCAACTCCGAGGGGGCCTGCTCGACCTGCAACGGCGCGGGGGTCATCTTCACCGAGCTCGGGCCGATGGCGACCGCCGAGTCGCCGTGCGAGGAGTGCGAGGGCCGCCGCTTCAAGGCCGAGGTCCTCGAGCACACCCTGGGCGGCAAGGACATCGCCGAGGTGCACGAGATGTCGGTGGCCGAGGCGCTGGCGCACTTCGGCGAGGGGGAGGCGCGGATCCCGGCGGCGACCAAGATCCTGGACCGGCTCGTGGACGTCGGGCTCGGCTACCTCACGCTCGGGCAGCCGCTCTCGACGCTGTCCGGCGGTGAGCGCCAGCGGATCAAGCTGTGCGTGCAGATGGGGGAGAAGGGCGACGTCTACATCCTCGACGAGCCCACCACCGGCCTGCACCTCGCCGACGTGGCCAACCTGCTCGGCCTGCTGGACCGGCTCGTCGACGCCGGCAGGACCGTCATCGTCATCGAGCACCACCAGGCCGTGATGGCCCACGCCGACTGGATCATCGACCTCGGACCGGGCGCCGGGCACGACGGCGGCCGCGTCGTCTTCGAGGGGACGCCGGCCGACCTCGTGGGCGCCCCGCCGAAGAAGCGGACGCTCACCGGCCAGCACCTCGCGGCGTACGGCGGCGCCTGAGCCGGGCGCACCTGCGGGCTGCCGCGGGGAGG
>JAEZKN010000034.1 GCA_023415395.1 Actinomycetes bacterium | reverse complement strand
GAGTGCGGAGGCGGGCACCGGGGTCGATCAGGACTCGAACGCGGCGTCGATGTACTGGTCGACGTTGTCGGCGGTCACGACCGGCGCGTAGAGCTGGACGGTCCGCGGGACCTCCACCTCGACCAGGTCCGACATCGACTTGCCCTGGACGAGCAGCCGGGCCAGCTTGATGCCGTCGGCGGCCTGGGTCGACGGGTAGATGACCGTCGCCTTGAGGACGCTGTCACCGGACTGGATCAGCTCCATGGCGTTCTTCGAGCCCGCGCCGCCGATCATCGTGAACTCGTCGCGACCCGCGTTCTCGATCGCGGCGAGCACGCCGACGCCTTGGTCGTCGTCGTGGTTCCAGAGGAAGTCGATCTTGGACTCCTTCTGCAGCAGCTGCTCGGTGACGTCCGAGCCGCTCTCGACGGTGAACTCCGCGGCCACCCGCGCGTCGACGTCGAGCCCGCACTCGGCGAGCGCGTCCTCGAAGCCCTGGCTGCGGTCCTGGGTCAGCGGCAGCGAGTCGATGCCGGCGATCTCGGCGACGACGGCGTCCTGGTTGCCGTCGGCCTGCTCGCAGACGTAGGCGCCGGCCGAGACACCCATGCCGTAGTTGTCGCCGAGCACGGTGACGCGGGCGGCGTTGGGGTCGTCGAACTCGCGGTCCACGTTGATGACCGGGATGCCGGCGGCCATCGCCTTGAGCGCGACCGGCGTCATGGCGGCACCGTCGAAGGGCAGCAGCACGATCGCGTCGACCTTGTCGTTGATGAAGGTCTCGACCTGGCTGATCTGGACGGACACGTCGTTGGTGCCCTCGGCGACGCGCAGCTCGACGTCGTCGTACTGGTCCGCGACGTTCTCGGCGGACTCGGTGATCGAGCCCATCCAGCCGTGGTCCGCGGCGGGGGCGGAGAAGCCGATGACGACCTTGTCGCCCGACTCGTCGTTCGAGCCGGCCGGCGCGGCCGAGGTGCCGCTGCTGCCGCTGTCGCTGTCGTCGTCGCCCGCGTCGTTGCTCGTGCAGGCGGCCAGCGAGAGGACGGCGACGCCGGCGACGAGCGTGGTCGCGAGCCGCTTCTGCCTGGTCAAGGTGGTGGACCGGAGGGACATGGTGGTGCTCCTTGGTTGTGCTGACGAGGTGGTGCGGAGGTGATGGTGCGGAGGTGGTGACGGTGCAGCGGGTGGTGCTAGGTGGTGGTGCTCCGAGACGCCAACCGCTGCTGCAGGAGCACGGCGGCGACGATGATGGCTCCCTTGAAGAGCGACTGCTCGGAGAAGGAGCGGTTGTTGAGGATGAAGATGTTCGTGAGCGTCGAGAAGATGAGGACGCCGAGGACGGTGCCGACGATCGTGCCCCGGCCGCCGGTGAGCAGCGTCCCGCCGATGACGACGGCCGCGATCGCGTCCAGCTCGTAGAGGTTGCCGTGCGTGGAGCTGCCGGTGGTGGTCCGGGCGACCAGCATCAGCGCGGCGATGCCGCAGCAGACGCCGATGAGGACGTAGAGGAGGACCGTGTGCCGCTTGACGTCGATGCCGGCCAGGCGGGCGGCCTCGGGGTTGCCGCCGACCGCGACGGTCCGACGGCCGAACGTGGTGCGGTTGAGCAGGATCCAGCCGACCAGGGCGACCAGCACGAAGAGCCAGATCTGGACGTCGATGCCGAGCAGGTCGCCGTTGAAGAAGTCCTTGAACCCGCTGACGTCGACCCCGCCGGCGGTGAGCGTCTGGGTCTTCTTGTCGCTGATGATCTCGGCGAGGCCGCGGGCGCTGGCGAGCATCGCGAGCGTCATGATGAACGGGACGATGTTGCCGTAGGCGATGAGCATCCCGTTGACCAGGCCGCAGCCGGCTCCCACGAGCAGCGCGACCCCCACCATCACCAGCCAGTGGGTGTCCTCGGCCATCATCCGGGTGGACAGCGTGGTGCACCAGACCGAGGACAGCGCGACGATCGCGCCGACCGAGAGGTCGATGCCGCCGCCGATGATCACGAAGGTCATGCCGATGCTGACCACGCCGATGGTGGCGGCCAGCCGCAGGATGGTCAGCGCGTTGTCGGTGGAGCTGAACCGGTCGCCCGCGGTGACGGCGCCCACGATGCAGATGAGCAGCAGCGCGACGACGAGTCCGGCGTTGCGCCCGACGCTGCTGCGCAGCAGGCCGAGGGCCGGGTTGGGTTCGCGTTCGGTCTCGAGCGCTGCCTGCTCGACCCGGGCACTGTCCTGGCTCATGCCGGAACCTTTCCTTCCATGACGAGGTCGAGGACCGCTGCCTCGTCGATCGCGGTGGCGGCGGACTCGTGGACGACGACGCCCTCGCGGACGACGAGGACCCGGTCCGCCAGGCCGAGCACCTCCTCGATCTCGCTGGACACGACGACCACGGCGACGCCGCGGTCGGCCAGCGACCGGATGAGCTGGTAGATCTCCGCGCGGGCGCCCACGTCGACGCCGCGGGTCGGCTCGTCGAGCAGCAGCACCCGGCAGTCGCGCATCAGCCACCGCGCGAGCACGACCTTCTGCTGGTTGCCGCCCGAGAGCGTGCGGACCGCCCGGGTCACCCCGGCCGGGCGTACGTCGAGGCTCTCGGTCAGCTCGGCGGCCCGGGCCTGCTCCTCGCCCCGGTCGAGGAAGCCGAGACGGGCGAAGCGCCGCATCGAGGAGACCGTGATGTTCTTGTAGACCGCCTCGTCGAGCAGCAGCCCCTGGCTCTTGCGCTCCTCGGGCGCCAGGCCGACCCCCGCGCGGACCGACTGCCGCACCGAGCCGGCGCGCAGCTGCCTGCCGTCGACGCTCACGGTCCCGGCGGACGCCCGGCGGGCGCCGTACACGGTCTCGATGATCTCCGAGCGGCCCGCGCCGACCAGGCCGGCCAGCCCGACGATCTCGCCGGCGTGCACGGTGAGGTCGACGTCCGTGAACACGCCGGCGAGGGCCAGCCCCCGCGCCTCGAGCACCGGGGCGCCGCGGTCGCGCGGCGACTCCGGGCGCGGCGGGAAGACGTACTCGATCGATCGACCGGTCATCAGGGTGATCAGCTCCGCGGTCGGGGTGTCCGCGACCGCGAGCCCGGTCGCGACCGTGCGGCCGTCCTTGAGGACGGTGAGCCGGTCGCCGATCTCGCGGATCTCCTCGAGCCGGTGGGAGATGTAGACGATCGCCACCCCCTCGGCGGTGAGGTCGCGGATGACCCGGAACAGGTTGGCGACCTCCTCCTGGTCCAGGACGGCGGAGGGCTCGTCGAGGACGAGCAGCCGGGTCTCGCGCGAGAGAGCGCGCGCCATGCTGACGATCTGCTGCTTGGCGGGGGCCAGGTCACCCACGATGCTGGTCGCCGCGATCTCGGGGTGCCCCAGGCGGGCCAGCAGCTCCCGGACGCGAGCGTGGGCCTGGTGACGCTGGATGAACCCGCCGCGGGAGAGCTCGTGGCCCAGGAAGACGTTCTCGGTGACGTCGAGGTGCGGGACCAGGTCGAGCTCCTGGTAGATCGTCGCGACGCCGTGCCCGATCGCCTTGGCCGGGGTCGAGAACGCGGTCTGCTCGCCGTCCCAGGTGATCGTGCCGGCGTCGGGCTGGTGGAAGCCGGAGAGGACCTTGATCAGTGTCGACTTGCCGGCGCCGTTCTGCCCGAGCAGGCAGTGCACCTCGCCCGGGCGGACGTCGAGGTCCACCCCGTCGAGGGCGCGGACGCCGGGGAACTCCTTGACGATCCCGGTCATCTGCAGGAGCGCGGTCGCCTGCGCTGTCGTCGGCGCTGTCGGGGTGGTCATCACATTCCTCCCACGCGCGCGGCGGCGGGCGCCACCACGGTCGGGTCGTCGAACACGGTCTCCAGGGCGAGCGCGGCCCCGCCGCGGACGGCCGCGGTGAAGCCGAGCGTCGAGAACTCGACGCGGGTCCCGCCGGCCTGCGGCGCGACCACGCCGGCCAGCAGGTGCTCGTCGATGGTCGGCCGCATGTGCCGCCCGATCTCGGCGAAGTAGCCGCTCAGCACGATCGCGGCCGGGTTGAGGGCGTTGGTCAGCAGCGCCACGCCCATGCCCAGCCAGCCGGCCATCTGGTCCAGGGCGGCCAGCGTGCGGGTGTCACCCAGGTCGGCGCGCCGGTTGATCTCGGCCAGCCGGTCGTCGAGGGAGAGGGCGGGGTCGCGCACCGGGTCGTCGGGGTCGGCGGCGGCATCGAGCAACGCACGGAGGCCGGCGACGGTCTCCCAGCAGCCGATCCGGCCGCAGCCGCAGCGCCGGCCGCCGGGCTCGACGATCATGTGGCCGAACTCCCCGGCGTACCCCTGGTGGCCCCGGACCAGCCGGCCGTCCGCGACGATCCCGCCGCCGACGCCGACCTCGCCGAAGATCACCAGGACGTCCTGGCGGGTGGCATCGCCCGGCACCGCCTCGGCGATCGCGGCGAGGTTGCCCTCGTTCTCGACCCCGAGCGGGTACGCCGTCCCGAGTCGGGCGCGCAGCCCGGCGCCCACCGCCACGTCGCGCCAGCCCAGGT
>JAEZKN010000580.1 GCA_023415395.1 Actinomycetes bacterium | reverse complement strand
TGTGGGTGGGATCGGGCCAGCCGGGCGCGGGGACGTCGCGATGGTGGCCGATGAGGACGGCTCGTCGACGCGACTGGAACGAGCCGTAGTCGGCGGCGTTCAGCACGTCGGCGGTGAACGTGTACTCGCGCAGTCGGCCGCCCCGCTGCGTCTCCTCGACGAACTGCGCGTACTGCGGCGAGCGCGTGAACGCGGCGACATTCTCGACGACGAAGTAGCGGGGTCGTGCCCGGAGGATCGTGCTGGCGTATTCGCGCCACAGGAAGTTGCGCTCGTCCTCGGCGTCCTGCTTGCCGAGCGTCGAGAACCCTTGGCATGGGGGGCCGCCGACGATGACGTCGACTTCCGGGACGTCCCCGTCGCGCAACCAGTCCTGTATGCGTCCGACCCAGACCTCACCAGGGTGGTTCTGGGCATAGGTGGCGGCAGCGGCGCGGTCGAGCTCGACGGCCTGCACGCTCGTGAAGCCGCCTGTCCGTTCGAGGCCGGCGGTGAGCCCGCCCGCGCCCGCGAAAAGGTCGAGAACGCTCAGTGGGGACGAGCGCGTCGGCGCAGCGGGGGACAGGGGGCTCACATCGGAGCACGATAGCCGGCGCGGCGGACACCCGGGGCCACCGGCGCGCTGTCCCGTCGACACGAGGAGGTCGGGCGTGAGCGGTGCGGACGGGGTGGCGCCGGTCCCGCACGGGGCCGTTCCTTCGGACCCCGCCGTGTCCCGACGGATGTCGCGCCAGGCTCGCAGGGACACGGCGCCGGAGCTCGCGTTGCGTCGTGCTCTGCACGCGCGCGGGTTGCGCTTCCGGGTCGACCACCCGCTGCCCGGGATGCCGCGCCGACGGGCCGACGTGGTACTGACGCGCGCGCGCATCGCCGTGTTCGTCGACGGGTGCTTCTGGCACTCGTGCCCGGCGCACGCGACGCAGCCGGGGTCGAATGCCGCCTGGTGGCGGGAGAAGCTCGCGCGGAACGTGGACCGCGACCGTGAGACCGACGGGCACCTGGCGTCGATCGGATGGACCGTCATGCGGTTCTGGGAACACGCGGACATGTCGGCCGCGGCCGAGCAGGTCGCGTTGGCCTGGTCACGTGAGGTCCATCTGCGGCGACATTCAGGGTGAATCTCTCCGGCTTCTCAGGGCACGCCGCCGGCTGACGGTGCCGCCGCCTAGCATGGCGCGCGACGGCGCGTCGATCGGCGATGTCGCCGACGGAAGGAACGTGCGAGTGACGCAGCGCCGCAAGCTCATCGAGGTGTCCCTGCCTCTGGAGGACATCAACCGCGAGTCGGCCCGGGAGAAGTCGATCCGACACGGGCACCCCTCGACGCTGCACCTGTGGTGGGCGCGCCGTCCGCTCGCGGCCGCGCGGGCCGTGCTGTTCGCGCAGCTCGTCGACGACCCGTCGTCCTTCCCGGACCGGTTCCCGACCGAGGAGGCCCAGAAGGCCGAGCGGGAGCGGCTGCACGACATCATCCGGCGGCTCGTCGTCTGGGAGAACGTCGGCGACGAGGGGCTGTTGCGCGAGGCGCACGAGGAGATCCTCAAGTCCACCGACGGGAATCCGCCGGCGATCCTCGACCCGTTCGCGGGCGGCGGCACGATCCCGCTCGAGGCGCAGCGTCTCGGCCTGGAGGCGCACGCGAGCGACCTGAACCCCGTCGCGGTGCTCATCAACAAGGCGCTCATCGAGATCCCCCCGAAGTTCGCCGGACAGCCGCCGGTGTTCCCCGGCGCCGCCGACTCGCGGCTGGGCGCCTGGCCCCGCGCGGCCGGGCTCGCCGAGGACGTGCGCCGGTACGGCGCATGGATGCGCGACCGCGCGCAGGAGCGGATCGGCCACCTGTACCCGAAGGCGAAGCTGTCGGACGGGTCGGAGGCGACGGTCATCGCGTGGATCTGGGCGCGCACCGTCACGTGCCCCAACCCGGCGTGCGGCATCGAGATGCCGCTCGTCCGGTCATGGTGGCTGGGCAAGAAGAAGGGCAAGGAGGCGTACGTCGTTCCGACCGTGGTGCACGACGCCACGACACCGTCGGGGCGGCGGGTCGCCTACACGGTCGGCCACACGCCAGGTCTGGCGCCCACTGCCGACTCCGACGGGACGGTCGGCCGCACCGGTGGTCGGTGCGTCGGCTGCGGCTCCGCGGTCGAGCTGGCATACATCCGCTCCGAGTCGCGCGCGAATCGGATGGGCGATGACCTCATGGCGGTGGTGGCGGAAGGTTCTCGACAGCGCTTCTACGTGGAACCGGACGCTGTTCACGTCGAGGCGGCCCGCGCAGTGCGTCCCGAGAAGGTGCCGGAGGGCGATGTCTTCGATTGGCCCGGCCGGATCAACGTCTATCGCTACGGCATGACGAAGTGGGTGGACCTGTTCACGAATCGGCAGCTCACGGCGTTGACGACGTTCAGCGACCTCGTCAGCGAGGCCCGCTCCCAGATCCTCACCGACGCCGCCGCGGCCGGCGTGCACGAGCCCTCGGCGTATGCCGACGCGGTTGCCACCTACCTCGCTATGGCCGTCAGCAACGTTGCAGATGACCTGTCGACGATCGTCACGTGGCGCTCCTCGCATGGGACCGGGGCAACTCGTTCGACCTTCGCGCGCCAGGCGATTCCGATGACGTGGGACTACGCCGAGGCGAATCCTTTCAGCGGCACCGCTGGCGACTTCGCAAACACGATTCCTGGCATAGCGGGGACGCTTGACCGCAATGTCGGGGCGGGCGTCGCGGGCAGCGTGCGTCAAGAGGATGCCGCTGTGGGTACGTCCAGGGGAGCGGTCATCTCGACTGACCCTCCCTACTACGACAACATCGGGTACTCCGATCTGTCCGACTATTTCTACGTCTGGCTCCGTCGCTCGCTGCGCGACGTCCAGCCTGAGCTGTTCTCGACCATGCTCGTCCCTAAGGCCGAGGAACTGGTGGCGAACCCCTACCGCCACGGCGGCAAGGACGGGGCGTCGAAGTTCTTCGAGGTGGGCTTCGAGAGCGTCTTCGCCCGCGCCCGCGAGTCGGCGAGCGAGGACTACCCCATCACGGTCTACTACGCCTTCAAGCAGCAGGAACTCGAGGCGGAGGGTGTGGCCTCGACGGGGTGGTCGACGATGCTCGAAGGCATGATTCGGTCGGGCTGGACGATCACTGCGACGTGGCCGGTGCGTTCCGAGCGGTCCGGGCGCATGATCAGCGTCGGCACGAACGCCCTGGCCTCGTCCATCGTGCTTGCTCTGAGGCCGCGCCACGAGAGCGCGGAGACGACCAGTAGACGAGGGTTCCTCGCTGCGCTCAAGGCCGAGCTGCCGACTGCCCTCGAGGAGATGCGCCAGGGTGCCATCGCGCCGGTCGACCTGGCGCAGGCGACGATCGGCCCGGGTATGGCGGTGTTCTCGCGGTACGCGCGGGTCGTCGAGGCGGACGGCTCGGCAATGACGGTGCGGACGGCGCTGCAGCTCATCAACCAGGCGTTGGACGAGGTGCTCGCCGAGCAGGACGGCGACCTCGACGCCGACACCCGCTTCTGCCTGGCGTGGTACGCGCAGTACGGCTGGACGCGCCGGCCGTACGGCGAGGCCGACGTCCTCGCGCGTGCGGTCAACAGCTCTGTGGGGGGCATGGAGCGCGGCGGCGTCCTGACCTCGCGCGAGGGCCAGGTGGCGCTGCGACGCCCCACAGACCTCCCCGCATCCTGGAACCCCGAGACGGACGACCGGATCTCGGTGTGGGAGGTGACCTGCCACCTCGCGCGGTCGCTCACCACGACCGGCGTCGAGTCCGCGGCGCGGCTGCTCGCGGCAGTCACGCGACGCGGAGGGATCGACGCCGACGCGATCCAGCGGTTGTCGTACCGGCTCTACGAGCTGGCACAGCACAAGCACCCTGAGGACGCGGGCCTGTTCAACGCGCTCGGCACCGAGTGGTCGGCGCTCACGGAAGCCGCGCGACGTGCCGACACACAGGGTGATCAAGGTGCGCTCGGGCTCGACCTCGGACTCGACGGATGACGGACGTGCAACGTCCTGCCATGGCACGGCGCGGACACAGGGGGTAGACGATGGCGCTCAGCAACATCGACCAGGTGGGCCGCGGGCTCGACGTGCTCGCGGCAGGGCTCGGGCCGTTCGTCGCACGCGTCCTCGGGCCTCACGTGCCCGACGGACTCGACTGGACCGCGCTGCTCGCGGCCAAGGACGCCGTCAACGGTGCCGCGGGCAAGACGTACTCGGCCACGGACCCGCAGAACCAGCTCCGTGTGCTCACCGAACGGATGGGCGAGCTCGGGTTCCCGTTCTCCGACGAGCTCTC
>JAEZKN010000564.1 GCA_023415395.1 Actinomycetes bacterium | reverse complement strand
CTCCTCAACCGCCGGCGGGTCGGGTGGTTTCGAGGCGGTTGCTGCGCGACCTCCTTGACCGCCGGCGGGTCGGGTGGTTTCGAGGCGGTTGCTGCGCAACCTCCTCAACCACCGGTGGCCGCGGGTGGGTCGATGCGGTGAGCGCCTCGAATTACAAGCGTGAGATTTCTTGACAAATCTCGTATTCATCGGCGTGTCGAGTAGAAATTACATTCGTGTAGTTACTCAGTTCCTCTTCCGTGGCTCCTGTTGCGCGTGTGAAAGTTGCGTCTCGTGTGAACTTCCCCGCGCACATGGAGTACGTCGATGCCCCCCAGAAAGTCCAGCTTCGTCACCCTCTGCCAGCAGCTGCTGGCGCTGGGTGTCGTCATCGCCGCCCTGACCCCGGCGGCCAGCGTCGTCAGCCTCGACGTCGTGCGTGAGAGTCCCGGCGCCAGCGGGACCACCACGCTCGGCGGAAGCCTGGCGGCGTACTCGAAGGCGGCCACCGCCCCGGCGCGCGTCTCGACCGCGGTCGTCGACCCCACGGTCGACGAGTTCGCGCTCACCCCGCCGGCGGGCCGCAAGGCCGGCACGCTGGCGGCGCCCGGCTCGGTCAGCGCCCGGAGCAAGGTGGGTGCGCTCGGTGGTCCCGAGGTCGTCAGCGTGCCCGAGGACGTCTCCGGGTACGGCGCCGTCGGCATCACCTGGGCGCACGGTGAGGACGTGCCCGACGACGAGCTCACCTTCAAGGTCCGCACGCGCACCGGCGACACCTGGTCGGAGTGGACCGAGCTGGAGTACCACGACGAGCACGGCCCCGACCCGGACAGCGAGGAGGGGCGCCACGCCCGTCCCGGCACCGACGCGCTGCTCGTCGGTGAGGTCGACCAGGTCCAGGTCCGCGCGGCGGCGACCGACCGGCTCCCGGCCGACATGCGGCTCGCGGTCATCGACCCCGGCGCCGACGTGCAGACCGCGGTCGAGCGACCGGCCCTGGACACGACCTCGATGGACGAGGGCGACGGGCCCGCGGAGCCGACCGACGGCACCGAGGGGGACATCGCGCTCAGCGCGGCGACGTACACCCCCAAGCCGCAGATCTTCTCCCGGTCCCAGTGGGGCGCCGACGAGCGCCTGCGCGACAAGAGCTCGTTGCGCTACTTCGAGGTGCACGCCGGCTTCGTCCACCACACCGTGAACGCCAACGACTACACGCGCGACCAGGTGCCGGCGCTGCTGCGGGGCATCTACGCCTACCACACGCAGTCCCGCGGCTGGTCCGACATCGGCTACAACTTCCTCGTCGACCGGTTCGGCCGGATCTGGGAGGGTCGCTACGGCGGGGTCGACCGCCCCGTCGTCGGCGCCCACACCCTCAACTACAACGACTACTCCTTCGCCATGTCGGCGATCGGCAACTACGAGACCAAGCAGCCGTCGAAGGCGATCGTGCAGGCCTACGGCGCACTGTTCGCGTGGAAGCTCTCGCTCCACGGCGTGGATGCCTCGTCGACCAAGCAGTGGGTCGGGTCGAAGAACTTCCAGGCGATCAACGGTCACCGCGACGCCGCCTCGACGGCGTGCCCGGGGCGCTACCTCTACGCGAAGATCCCGGAGATCCGCAAGCTCGCCGCGGCGGCGCAGAAGGGCTGGGACGGTCGCAACCTCGAGTCCAACCTGGCCGGCACCGAGCACCCCGACCTCATCGTCCGGCGGACCAGCGACGGCAAGGGGGTCATCCTCCCCACCGGCGGCCTGACCGGCTTCCGCCCCGCCGTCGCGGCCACCACCGGCATCGCCACCACGGACACCCTCGTCGCCTCGCCCGACATCACCGGCGACGGGTACGGCGACCTGCTCGTCGTCGCGCCGAACGGCTCCGCGACGGTGCGTCCCGGCAACGGCGAGGGCGCGTTCGGGGCCAGCGTGAAGACGCTGAAGATCTTCGGCGGGCGGGACCTGGTCACCGCGGTCGGTGACCTCAACGCCGACGGTCACAACGACCTCGTCGCCCGCGGTCCGGGCGGCCGGCTCGACGTCTACCTCGGCCGCACGGAGACCCGCTTCAAGGTCGTCAAGCAGGGCACCGGCTGGGACGGCTACACCTCCCTCGTCGGGGCCGGCGACGCCGACGGCGACGCCAAGGCCGACCTGATCGGCCGGGACGCGAAGGGTGCGCTCTGGCTGCACCGCGGCGACGGCAAGGGCGGCTTCGGGGCCGCGGTGGCCGTGCCCGGCAGCTGGGCGGGCTACTCCTCCATCACCGGCATCGGCGACTTCGACAAGGACGGCGACAGCGACCTCTTCGGCCGCGTGGCCGCCAGCAAGTACGGCTTCGTGATCCCGTCCAACGGCGACGGCACCTACGGCCGCGCTCTCGGGCCGGTGCTGCGGATCAAGGGGGTCGGCAGCCTCGTGGGTGCGGCCCAGGTCGCCGGGGACGGCACGCCGGACCTCGTCGCCCGCAAGGGCAAGAAGGTCCTGACCTTCGCGAACGCCGGCACCACCGAGCTCAACCGCCCGGTCGTCACCAACCTCAACCTGAAGAACGCCGCGCTGCTGCTCAACGCCGGCGACTGGGACCGCGACGGCCACGGCGACGTGATCGTGCGCAACAAGAAGGGCGCCCTGGTGCTGCGTCTCGGGGACGGCACCGGCCAGTTCGCCAAGGCGATCCGCCTGCCCGGCGACTTCAGCAAGGTGAACCTGCTGGCCGCGGTCGGCGACATGACCGGAGACGGCTACCCCGACCTGATGGGCCAGCCCGCGGGCGGGGCGATCCGGATCTACCCCGGAGCCGGCGCGGACGGCCTGAAGGCCAGCTACGTCGCCCACAGCCCGATCGACGCCGGCAAGCAGGTGGCGGTCGGCCGGTGGAACGGTGACGGCTCACCGGACTCGCTGTTCCGCAAGGGCAAGAAGCTCATGCTCTACCCCGGCAACGGCCCGGGCGGCCTCACCGGATCGAAGGCGCTGGGCCTGAACATCGCGCCGTACGACTGGGTGGTCGGCGTCAGCGACGTCCTGCTCACCGGCCACGCCGACCTGATCGTGCGCGAGAAGGCGACCGGCGACCTCTACGTGGTCCAAGGCACGGAGACCGGGTTCTCCGCACCGCGCTACCTGGGCGGCGGAATGGGGGCCTACGACCTGGCCGGATAGACACGGCCGAAGACGGACTGGTCGGCCCATGCCTCAAGGGAAGCGGGCCGTGGTGCGCTCGGCGGTCGACACCGCATCGAGACGCCCCGGCCCGGGGTGGGTGACCAGGACCAACGAGCCGCCTCTGGCGAGCGGCTCGGTGAAGGAGGCGAGTCCCGGTGGGGAAGCCGGGTTCGCCTCCGACAGGAGACGGCCGCCGTCGGTCACGAGCTGACCGGCGGCGGCCGCGCTCCAGACCTGGTCCTGGGTCTGCTCACCCAGTGCTCCCGCGGTCGCGAGGTCCGCGCCGGTCGGCGGGTCCCACG
>JAEZKN010000542.1 GCA_023415395.1 Actinomycetes bacterium | reverse complement strand
CGAGACAGGGGTGGTCGTGCTCACTGGTCTCCGGAGATCTTCCCGACGATGTCCAGGGCCTGGGTCTGGAGCGAGTCGGCGAGTGGCGCGACGCCGGCCTCCTCGGCCCCGAACTCCTGGCCCTCGTCGCTGAGGATGTACTCCATGTAGCCCTTCACGAGGTCGGCCTGCGCCGCGTCCTCGTACTTCTGGCAGGCGACGAGGTACGACGTCAGCACGATCGGGTAGACGCCGGACTCCGTGGTCTCGTGGTCGAGGTCGAAGACGAGCGCGGTGTCCGTGGCCGTGTCGGCCTTGGGCGACACCTCGAGGACCTTGGCGGCCGCCTCGGGCGCCGGGGCGACGAACTCGTCACCGACCCCGATGTTCGCCTTGCCGAGGTCGCCGGCCTGGCTCGCGTCGGCGTACCCGATGGAGTTGGTGCCGCTCTTCACCGCGGCCACGACGCCGGAGGTGCCCTGGGCACCCTCGCCGCCGTACCCCTTCGGCCAGGTCTCGACGACGCCGCCGCCCCACGCGTCGGTCGCGACCGCGTCGAGGTAGTCGGTGAAGTTCTCGGTCGTGCCCGACTCGTCGGAGCGGTGGACCGGGTTGATGGTCGCCGACGGGAGGTCGGCGTCCGGGTTGTCGCGGGCGATCGCCGGGTCGTCCCACTCTGCGATCTTGCCGGAGAAGATGCCGGCCAGCGTCTCCGGCGCGAGGTTGAGCTCGTCGACGCCCTCGACGTTGAAGATGATTGCGATCGGGCTGACGTAGTTGGGGACCTCGATCGGGTCGGTGTCCAGGCACCGCTCCGTGGCCGCGGTCAGCTCGCCCTCGTCGTCGGTGAGGTAGGCGTCGGAGCCGGCGAGCGGGTAGGCGCCGCCGATGAAGCTCTCGCGACCGCCGCCGGAGCCGACCGGGTCGTAGGTGACCGTCACGTCGGGGGCGAGGTCCTGGAACCCGACGATCCACGCGCCCTGCGCGGCCTCCTGGGAGGAGGCACCGCCGATCGCGAGCTCGCCGGAGAGGCTCGAGGCGTCCGAGCTGTCGTCGCCCGAGCCGGTGCCGCCGTCGGTCTCGTTGCTGGCGCTGCACGCGCTGAGCGCGATCGCGAGGACGGCGATGCCGGGCACCAGAGCCCGGCGGATGGAAGTGCGCATCACTTCGTTTGCTCCTGAGTCTTCTGACCTTCTCTGTCCTGTCGACAGCGAAGGTAGGGAGCACAGGTGGACGGATCCGGGGCCGTCGGTGAACGCGAGGTGAACGTGGGCTGCCGAGTCGGGGAAGCCGTGCGGGCTCGGCGCGGGCCGCCTCCGGAAGCGTCAGGAGGTGAGGTGCTGCTCGGTGGCGACGACGCGGCCCTTGCGGACGTGCGCGACCAGGAGCGCGCCCGGGTCGAGCCTCGGGTCGGGGACGCCGAGCGCGTCGAAGACCGTGGGCAGCACCGGCCGGTGGCTGCACAGCACGGCGCCCTCGTCGCCGTGGACGAGCTCGTCGACGAGGCTCACCACGGCCGGCGCGGTGGCGTCCTCCTCGCTGAGCCGGTCCTGCAGCTCCAGCCGCCAGCCGGTCGTGTCGGCGTAGGGCGCGACGGTCTCGACGCAGCGCGTGCTGCTCGAGCTGACGATGCGCGTCACGTCGTACGCCGCGAGGACGGGGATCACCCGCTGCGCCTGCTGGCGCCCGGCCTGGAGGAGCGGGCGCAGCCGGTCGTCCTGGCGCCGCCACGCCTTGCGGGAGCGGGCGTCGCCGTGGCGGAGCACCACGACCGCGTGGGTCGAGCGGCGCAGCGGGTGCGCCTCGCGCAGCGTGTCCCGGTCGTGGTCGTAGGTCAGCAGCCCGCTCGCCTCGTCGTAGGGCACCCAGCGGACCTCGTCGATCTCGTCGTTGGCCCGGTAGCCGCTGACGTCGTCGGACCCGACGACGCGGCCGGCCCAGTAGGCGACCGACTTCGTGCGCCCGCCGCTGACCGGGTAGCGCTGGCCTCGCAGCGGCGGCCCCAGCCGCACGTGCAGGCCCGTCTCCTCGGCGACCTCGCGGACCGCGGCGCCGGTGACGTGCTCACCGCGGTCGAGCTTGCCCTTGGGGAAGGACCAGTCGTCGTAGCGCGGCCGGTGGACCAGCAGCACCTGCTTGCCCGGGCGGAAGGTCACGACGCCGGCAGCGAGGACGTCCTTCGCGGGCATGCGGCTAGTCTCACACGGTGCGCAGACGCCTGACGACCGCGATCGCCGTCGTCCTGGTCGTCGCCCTGCTGGCCGCCGCGGTCCTGGTCGCGCTGCGGTGGTGGCGCGACCGCGACCGCACCGAGCTGGAGCGCGCCGCGGGCCTGGCGCCGTCCGGGACCGAGCGGATCTCGTGGACCGACTGGGCGGCGGTGCGCGACGCGTTGGGCAGCTCCGGCCTCGAGGACCTCCTCGAGGAGGGGTACGACGCCGACCTGACCTCGACGTCCGCGCTGGTCGGCTCCGGCCCCGAGCTCGCGGACCTCTACGGCTTCTCCCCCGCGACGATCGAGTGGGAGCTGTTCGCGCAGTCCGAGGAGGGTGCGGTCGTGATCGTGCGGCTGCCCGCGGACAGCGACCTCGACGACGTCGCCGACCAGCTGGAGCGCATCGGCTACGACCGGCCCGACGAGGACGCCACCGACGGCGGCGCCTGGGCCGGCGGCCCCCGGCTGCTCGCCGAGATCGGCACCACCCTCACCCCCGAGCTCCAGCACGTGGCGCTCGACGCCGGCGAGCACCTCTTCCTGGCCAGCGACAACCTGGCCTACCTCGGGCGGGCGGTCGACGAGCTCTCCGACGGCGAGCTCTCCGCGGGCCTGCGCGACGTGGTCGCCGCCGCGGGCGACGCGCTCTCCGCGGCGGTCTACGACGGGCCGTACGCGTGCTCGGCGCTGGCGATGAGCCGCGCCGACCGGGCCGACGAGGCCGAGGGCGAGCGGCTGGTCGAGGAGGC
The DNA here is from genome assembly GCA_023415395.1 of Actinomycetes bacterium. Lineage (GTDB taxonomy): Bacteria > Actinomycetota > Actinomycetes > Propionibacteriales > Nocardioidaceae > Nocardioides. The sequence continues at coordinate 6,420 of JAEZKN010000542.1, read as the reverse complement.
GGGCGAGGTCAACCCGCTGACCGGGTTCGCGATGGCGGCGCAGCCGGGAGGGCACGTGCGGGTGGCGATGGCCTTCGCGGGTGAGGACCAGGCCCGGACGAACGCCGACAGCCGGGCCGTCCTCGCCTCCGGCCCGGCCCCCGGACAGGGCGGCGACTTCGCCGACCGGTTCGCCCTCGGCTCGGCCGCCGCCGACGGCAACGTCGTCACGTTGGACCTCGAGCCGGTCGAGGGCACCTACGTGCTCTCGGACCTCTCGACCGGGCCGGTGCTGTTCGCGACCTGCTGACGCCGCGGTCAGGACCTCACGAGGCGCGAGATCGCGTCGACGGCCTCGGCGACCTTGGCCCGGCCCTCGTCGTCGCCGGCCTTGGCCGCGTCGAGGACGCAGTGGTTCATGTGCTCCTCGAGCAGGCCGATCGAGACGGCCTGGAGGGCCTTGGTCATGGCGGAGACCTGGGTGAGGATGTCGATGCAGTACTTCTCGTCCTCGACCATCCGCTGCAGGCCGCGCGCCTGTCCCTCGATGCGCTTGAGGCGCTTGAGGTAGTCGTCCTTGCGGTGGATGTAGCCGTGCTGGTGCTCCGCCATGGAGCCAAGCATACCCGGAGGGGGTATCAGGCTACGCCTCGTTGCGCGGCTCCGGGACCACGCCGAGGATCTCGTCGATCTGGGACTCGCTGAGGTGGTCCTCGGACTCGCTGGCCGCGATGATGAGGCTCGTCGTCAGCTCGACCTCGCCGAGGAGGTCGGAGTCCTCGAGGGACACGTCGAACTGATCGTGCACCTCATCACTCCTCACCTGCATGCTGCGGACCTCCTCGCTCTACGCAAACGTGCCCGAGGGTCACGGGCACCAAACACCGACGGGGTGAATTTGGCCCGTCCGGGCCATGCGACACCGCCCACATGGAACTCGCGGAGGGGTGCCGGACGAGCAGGAGGCCCCACCCGACCGGGTGGAGCCTCCTGTCGAAGTCTCAGGTCCAGCAGGCCCGAGAATCCTCCGCGGTCAGACCGGGCGAACGTTCTCCGCCTGCGGGCCCTTGGGACCCTGGGTGACGTCGAACTCGACCTTCTGGTTCTCGTCCAGGGACTTGTAACCCTGGGTCTGGATCGCCGAGTAGTGAACGAAGACGTCGTCGCCGCCGTCCTCCTGCGCGATGAAGCCGAAGCCCTTCTCCGCGTTGAACCACTTCACAGTGCCCTGAGCCATGTGCTCGATACTCCTTAGTCGGGGCGAGAACCGCCACTTCGACGGTCCACATCAGATGCGGTGACACCGTCGCTCCGACTTGCGTGAGTGGCAGGCCCACGAAAGAAGAAACGCCGTTGGATCACAAACTCCGCGGGCGTCAGACCTGCTGGAACTTGCACCTTCTGCACGGCACACGTTACCAATCCCACGCCCGAGTCAAACGGTCTCGGGCCGGAAATCTCAGCGACCGCGATGAAGGTTCTGCGACGGGCGCGTGACAGGCCGGGGACCGGTACGGCGCTCAGGAGTGCTGCTCGACGGCCGGGACCCAGCGCTCCAGCACCTGCTCGACGGCCTTGAGGTGGACCGGCTTGGTGATGTAGTCGTCCATGCCCGCGGACAGGCACCGCTCCCGGTCGCCGTCCATCGCGCTCGCCGTCATCGCCACGATCGGCGTGCGGTGCCCCTCCCCCTCGATCCGGCGGATCTGGGCGGTCGTCTGGAAGCCGTCCATCCCGGGCATCTGCACGTCCATCAGGATCGCGTCGTAGGTCCGCAGCTGGATCTCGGCGACGGCGGCCTGACCGTTGTCGGCCACCGCGACGGCGTACCCGAGCCGCTCGAGCATGCCGGCGGCGACGATCTGGTTGATCTCCACGTCGTCGACGACCAGGACCAGGCCGCGTCCGCGGACCTCGCGGACCGGCTCCTCGCGCTGCGCGGCCGCGCGCCGGCTTCCCGCCAGCTGCTCGAGCGTGGTGTGCAGCCGGTCGAGGCGCACCGGCTTGGAGAGCGTCGCGGTGAAACCCGCCGCCCGCGCCTCCTCGGGGCTCACGTCGCCGCCGGTGGCGAGGAGGGCCAGCTCGGTGCCGGCGAGGATCGGGTCGGCGGTGATCCGGCGGGCCAGGGCGAGGCCGTCCATCCCCGGCATGCTCAGGTCGATGATCGCGACGTCGAAGGGCCGGCCCTCCCGCGCGGCCGCGAGCAGCGTCGCCAGCGCGGTGTCGCCGTTGTCGGCGAGGGTCACCTGCATGCGCCACGCGGTCAGCTGGTCGTGCAGCAGGACGCGGTTGGAGGTGTTGTCGTCGACGACGAGCGCGCGGTGGTCACGCAGCAGGTCGGTGGGGTGCGGGGGCCGGATGGACGGGTCGTGCGCGCGAGCCAGCGGCAGCGAGACCCAGAAGGTGCTGCCCTTGCCCGGGCGGCTGTCGACGCCGATGCGGCCGCCGAGCGCGGTGACCAGCTGGCGGCTGATCGCCAGGCCGAGACCGGTGCCGCCGTAGCGCCGCGTGGTCGAGGAGTCGGCCTGGGAGAACGGGTCGAAGAGCCGCTCGACGTCCTCGGGCGCGACCCCGATGCCGGTGTCGATCACCTCGAAGCGCACCCGGACGCCGGTCGCGACGGCGCTCTCGAGGTGGGCCCGGACCACGACCTCGCCGACGGCGGTGAACTTCACGGCGTTGCCGGCCAGGTTCAGCAGGATCTGACGGATCCGGGACGGGTCGCCGCGCAGCGCGGGCGGTAGCTCGGGCGAGCAGTAGGCCAGGAGCTCGAGGCCCTTGGCCCGCGCCGGCTCGGCCACCAGCTCGGCGACCTCCTCGATGACCTGCACCAGGTCGAAGTCGATCGACTCCAGCTCCAGGTGCCCGGCCTCGATCTTGGAGAAGTCGAGGATGTCGTTGATGACCGCGAGCAGCGCGTCTCCCGCGCTCTCGACGCCTTCGGCGAACTGCCGCTGGCGCTCGTCGAGGTCGGTGTCGAGGAGCAGGCCGGTCAGCCCGATGACGCCGTTCATCGGGGTGCGGATCTCGTGGCTCATCGTGGCCAGGAACTCCGACTTCGCGCGGGACGCGGCGAGCGCCTCGTCGCGGGCGGCGGCGAGCTCGGCCCGGCCGGCGTTCTCGAGCTGCACCAGCCGCGCGGTGCGGGCGAAGGTGACCAGGGCGAGCAGGCTCATGCCGATCACGGCCTCGGCCACCGAGATCGGGCCGTGGTCGACGTACTCGCTCAGCGCCAGCACCGCGGGCGGGACGACCAGCGGGAGTACGGCGAGCACGAGCTTGCGCAGCGGGAGCTGCACCTCGGACTCGGCGACCGCCTGGCCCGGCGCGGGTGGGCGCCGGAAGGTCGAGATCGCCAGCAGGCCGGCGCCCACGACCCACAGCAGGTCGAGGGACGGCGAGGGGACCAGCGCGACCGCGCCGTCGAAGGGCAGGTAGCCGAGGTGGGCGAACAGCCAGCACCAGACGCCGGCGGTGAAGGGGAAGCCCAGCGCACGGCGGATCCGCCGCTGCGTCGACGCCCGCAGCACCAGGGCGAACATCAAGGCGTCCAGGACCGGGTAGCCCACGAGCACGAACCGCTCGACCACCGACTCCGAGGAGTCGGTGATCGCGTCGCGGATGGCGAGGCTCCAGAACACCACCGCACTGACCGCCACCACCGTGACGGCGTCGAGGATGCCGTCGGGGTCGACCCGTCGGCTCCCGCGCGAGCGCAGGGTCACCACGAAGAGGGCAGCGGTGATGCAGCCGTGCCCGGCGAGGTAGAGGACGTCGGCGACCGACACCTCGGGCAGGGGGCCGGGTCCCGCACGGAGCGCATCCGCGCTGACGTAGCCCGCCAGCAGGAGGGTCAGGCCGCTCGCGACCAGCGCGGGCACGCCGCGACGACCGGAGGCGGCACTCGCCGTGCCGACCCAGGCGACCAGCGTCGGGACCGCGGCACCGGCGTACCCGAGGTCCTCGACGACCCCGTGGGTCCAGACGAGGTGGAGCAGCGCGGGGACCACGGCGAGCGCGCAGAGCACCGCCATCGTGCGGGGCCATCCGATAGCCATCGCCGCTTCCCCCTCTCTGCCTTCCGTGGCGCGTGGGTCCCCCACCTGATCGGCCGATCGAGGGCGGACCTGCGCGGTTCCCGGCGCATTTCTGTCCCGCGCCCATCCGTCCCGGTCACCGCTCCGAATGGCTTCCGAGGGAGACAGCCGGACAGGACAGGGTGCCGAGCGACAGTGATCGAGCGGGTGGGTGACGCGGACTTCGCCGGGTGGGAGGAGACCCCCACCCTGCGCGCCCTGCGCGACCTCGCGGCAGCCCTGGACCGCGTACGACTGGCGGTGGCGCGCCGCGAAGGCCTCTCCCTGACCGGGCTGCAGGTGCTCGAGCACCTGCTCCCCGGCCCGCAGGGGACCTCCGAGATCGCCGACCGGATCGGCGTCACCAGCTCCGCGGTCACCAACGCGGGCCACCTGCTCGTGGCCGGCGGGCTGATGCGCCGGAGGCCCCACCCGCGCGACCGCCGCCGGACCCTGCTCGAGCTGACGCCGGCCGGCCGGGAGGAGACCGTGCGCTACCTCGGCCCGCTCTTCGCCGTGCTCCAGGCCCTCGACGAGACGGTGCCCGCGGACGAGCGCGCGGTCATCGACCGCTACCTCCGCGACGCCACCCGCGCCTTCAACGCGGTCGAGGCGCGGGTCTCCGGCTGCCCGCGGCACCTCGACCGGTAGGCACCACCGGCTTCGGCCGGCGAGAGGCGAGTGCTCCCCGTGCCGGCCGCCGCCTCGCTCCCGTCGCCGGCGAGAACCCGCGCCGTCACGACCTTCGGGACATAGGGCAGGATGGCCTCGACGTGGCGTCGGAGCCACCTGGCGCTGCCCAGGAGGTCCTCACCCTGGAGCCGGGCCACGTCCCGGGCCCCTAGCTCAATTGGCAGAGCAGTGGACTTTTAATCCATGGGTTGTGGGTTCGAGTCCCACGGGGCCTACCAGGGCCGCACTTTCCACCGGTCTACTCCACCCGGGGCCGTTGCCCGGAAGTTGGTGCGCGGGCCGGTCGCCTGCCCCTAGTCTCACCGCTGACGAACCGTCGGTGACCCGAGACGCCGGCGGTTCTTCCTATTTCGCACCGGTCCCGCCGGCTCGCCTCCGACAGGTCGCGATCCAGTAGCGCCGCTTGCCGTTGCGGGAGTCCTCGTAGGCCCCACCGCACCGCTCGATGGTCCGCCGGGACCCGAGGTTGACCTCGTCGCAGGTCACCAGGACCCGCTCGAGCCCGAGGTCGGCTGCGGCGGCGAGGGCGAGCTTCAGGGCACGGGAGGCGTGGCCCTCGTTGCGACGGGAGGGGCGGACGGCGTACCCGATGTGGCCGCCCTCCTCCAGCAGCCAGGCGTTGAGCTCGTGGCGCAGGGCGAGGAAGCCGACGACCTCGGGCCGGACGTCGGAGCCGTCGGTGATCCAGAAGTAGGTGCAGTGCACCCGGTCCTCGGGCATCGGGGTGGTCGGGTCGGCCTGCGCGCACAGGTGGGCGACGACCTCGCGGCAACCGTCCTCGGTGACGTCGAGCGACTCGAAGTCCCAGAGCCCGGCCCCGTGGATGTGCTGCTCGCCGGCGGCGTGGAAGTCCGCGACCGCCTCCGCCCAGGTCGGGCCGAGGGAGACGTCGGGGCGGGCGAGCGAGGTCATGCGCCATTCCATCAAATGGAACGTGTTCTAGCATCTGATTTGTGGCCGGCTACGTGCGTGAGGACATCAGCGACGACGAGATCGAGCGGCAGCGCCTGCTCTACGGACCGCTCACCGACGCCGTCCGCGACCTCGTGGACGCGACGATCCGCACCGAGGTCGACGACGACGAGGTCCGCGCGGTGCAGGCCGAGGTCGAGGCGCTGACCGCGCGGCTGCGTGCCCGGCAGCTCGACGGAGCGTACGGCGTGCGCTTCAGCTCCGGCGGACGCGGCCGCCCCTGGGGGAACCCCGTGGTCGGCCTGCGCAACGCCGCTGCTCCGCCGGTGGTCGTCGAGCACGACGCGTCCGGACGGGCGTGGGCGACCTTCCACCTCGGCGCGGCCTTCGAGGGGCCGCCCGGGCTGGTCCACGGTGGTGTCTCGGCGATGATCCTCGACCAGATGCTCGGGGAGGCGGCCGGCGCCGGCGGCAAGCCGGGCATGACGGGGACGCTCACGCTGCGCTACCGCCGCGGCACCCCGCTGGGCGACCTGCGGGCCGAGGCGTGGATCGAGCGGTCCGAGGGCATCAAGACCTGGGCCCACGGACGGCTCCTGGACGCCGAGGGCGTCACCGTCGAGGCCGAGGGGCTCTTCATCCTGCCGCGCTGGGCGCGGGAGCGGTTGGAGGCGGAGAGCCCGAAGTACTTCGAGTAGCGGCTGGCAAGGTTTGTCGGCCCGCCGGCCCAACAACATGCAGGACGATGAAACGGTTTGGT
>JAEZKN010000525.1 GCA_023415395.1 Actinomycetes bacterium | reverse complement strand
CCCCGCCCGGCGCCCGCCCCGGGGTCGACGCCGCCGCGGGCGCGGCGAGGGAGGCGGCCGTCGAGCGCTCGACGGAGATCCCGTAGGTGACGGCGATGGAGGCCATCATCGTCAGCTGGACGGGGACGAGGATGGCGGCGTCGCTGAAGGGAATGGGGGAGGCGCCGGCAGTGGTGGCGGCTCCCGTCGCGACCTTGATCGCCGCCTCCGCACGCTCGCGCTTGCGGTCGAAGTCAATGCGCTGAGCCGCCGTGATCGCGTGGGCAACGCCCTCAGGCGCACCGCGAAAGGTGGCATCGAGCAGCTCCTGCAGCCCGTAGGCCGCCTGGCCGGTGAAGTCGTCACCGAGCGCCATCGTGTAGTGGATGAGGCCGTCGGCGATCGGCAGCTGGAGGTCGGCGATCCGGGCCGCGAGCGCCTCCGCGTCGGGGTGCACCCGGCCGCCGCTGGTCGGCACCTGGGTGAGCACGAGGATCACCGGCAGCCCGAGGTCGTGCAGGGCCCGGACGAAGTCGGCCTCGGTCTGCTCGAAGCGCCGGTCCCCCGCCCGTACGCAGTACCAGGCGACGTGCAGCTGCTCGGCCAAGGGGCGACGGCGCATCGAGCCGAGGTAGTCCCGCAGCTCGCCGATCAGCGCCTCGTTGTCCTTGCCGACCTCGAGCCCCCGGGTGTCGAGCACGCCGAGGGTGCCGGACTGGTGGAGGTAGAGGTGCTCCTGCATCGTCACCGGCTCGCCGATCCCGGTCTGCGCGATCTCGGTGCCGAAGATCGCGTTCACCAGCGTGCTCTTGCCGACGCCGGTCTTGCCGAAGATGGCCAGGTTGAAGCGCCCGATCTCCTGGGCCTTCTCCTGCCAGGCCTTCGAGAACGCCTTCCCGAACCAGTCGTCAGCGGGTGTCGCCATGCGACAAGCGTCTCAGGCGCGCGCAAGAGCGTGCGTCACGGTCTCCTGATGCCATCGGAGTCGCCGCCGGAGGGAGCGGGCAGGGACCTGAAGTCGCGGTTGCAGCTCGCGACGCCGGCGCAGTCGGCGAGCTCGCGGTAGCGCTGGGCGAGCGCCACGCGCACGGGGTGGTAGCGCGGCGAGCGCGCGAGGTTGCGGATCTCGTACGGGTCGCGGCGATGGTCGAAGAGCAGGACGTGGCGCGGCTCCGTGACGTCCACGCCGAAGAGGTAGCGCCCGGTCACGACACCCCGCATGCGCCACCCCGCGACTCGGCCCCGGCTGCCGTTGGACCCCGTCTGGACGAGCGTCGTGTCGCGCCAGGGCGCCGCGTCGCGGCCGCGCAGGAACGGCAGCAGCGACGCACCGTCCACCGGCCGCTCGGGCCGGACGTCGGCGAGCTCGAGGAAGGTCGCGGGGAGGTCCAGCAGGGAGACCGGCGCCGAGACCGTGCGCCGGACCACCTTCGGACCCGCCACGAGGAGCGGGACGGAGAGGGACTCACGCGCCAGGAGGTTCTTGGTGAGGTAGGTGTGCTCGCCGAGCTGGAAGCCGTTGTCGGAGGTGAAGACCAGGTAGGTGTGGTCGAGCTCGCCGGTGTCGCGCAGCGTCGCGACCAGGGACCCCACGGCGTCGTCGACGGACCGCAGGGTCCGGATGCGCGCGAGGAAGAGCCGCTGCACGCGTTCGGGGTCCGCGTCCCTCCGGCCGAGGTCGCGAGGCCACCCGCCGCGCCGGCCGTAGGAGGGCGCGCCGAACGACGGTGAGCGCTGCTGGTCCAGCACGTCGGCGTACCGCGGCTCGGGCAGGGGCTCGACCTGGCGGAAGCCCTGGCCGTCGCGGACGACCGTCTCGTGCGGCGCGGTGTGGTTGACGTAGAGGTAGAACGGCGCCCCCGGCCCGGCCCACGCGGTCACGGTCGCGTTGCTGCGCTCACTGAGGCGGTGGGTGACGTAGTCCTGCTCGTAACGGTCCCCGCCGAAGAACTCGAAGTCGTCGTAGGCGTAGATGCCGTCCACGAGCGGGTCCCACACGTCCCAGCCCGCCTGGAGCCCGTCGCTGCGCTCGTAGCCGTTGAGGTACTTGCCGTGCAGGGCGGTGAGGTAGCCGCTGTCGTGCAGCGACCGGGCGATCGTCGCGTCGGGGTGGTAGAGGCCGTCGAAGCCGCCGCGGACACCGGCGTTGGCCCGCACCCCGTTGTTCTGCGCGTACTCGCCCGTGTGCAGCATCGCCCGCGCCGGGCAGCACAGCGGGTGGCTGGAGATGGCGTGGCTGAACCGGGCGCCGGCGAGCAGCCGCCGCGTCTGTGGCAGGTAGCGCAGGTCGTCGGCGCGCATGTCGTCGGTCAGGATCACCACGATGTTCGGCCGCTCGTCGCCCGGGCGAGCCGGCGAGGGCGGGCCCGAGACCCGGTCGCCGGAGACCCGGTCGCCCTCGTCGGCCACGGCCGGCCGGCCGCCGAGCCCACCCCCCGCCAGCACGACGACCATGGCCAGGACCGGCAGCGCGAGACGCGTCCGGCGTCGGCGGGGTGCGAGCGTCACGGGGCCCTCCCGAGAGGGTGAGGAGACCGCTCAGGGCGGTGTCACGACCACTGTGCCCCGCGACCGCGCCTCAGGGGTACCCCCCGGCGGCCCGGCCGGTCGGCCCGGCCGGTCGGTAGTGCCGCTCAGTAGTACCAGGGGTAGGGCGACCAGTCCGGCTCGCGCTTCTCGAGGAACTGGTTGCGACCCTCGACGGCCTCGTCGGTCATGTAGGCCAGCCGCGTCCTCTCGCCGGCGAAGAGCTGCTGGCCGACCAGGCCGTCGTCGATGAGGTTGAAGGAGTACTTCAGCATCCGCTGCGCGGTCGGCGACTTGCCGTTGACCAGCCGGCCCCACTCCAGGGCGACCTTCTCGAGCTCGGCGTGGGGGACGGCGCGGTTGACCGTGCCCATCCGCACGCCGTCCTCGGCGGAGTACTCCTGGCCGAGGAAGAAGATCTCGCGGGCGAACTTCTGCCCGACCTGGCGGGCGAGGTACGCCGAGCCGAACCCGCCGTCGAAGGAGCCGACGTCGGCGTCGGTCTGCTTGAAGCGCGCCTCCTCGGCGGAGGCGAGGGTCAGGTCGCAGACCACGTGCAGGCTGTGGCCGCCGCCGGCGGTCCAGCCCGGCACCACGCAGATGACGACCTTGGGCATGAAGCGGATCAGCCGCTGCACCTCGAGGATGTGCAGGCGCGCGAGCTTGGCCTTGTCGATCGGGCTGGGCTCCTCGGCACCGGTGTCGGC
>JAEZKN010000500.1 GCA_023415395.1 Actinomycetes bacterium | reverse complement strand
GGTCGCTCGCGACCTCGACGTCGACCTCTCGCGGGGGCTGTCCGCCGACGAGGCCCGGAGCCGGCTCGCCACGCACGGCCCCAACCGCCTGGCCGGGGCCGTGAAGGAGCCCGCCTGGCGAGCGTTCCTGCGGCAGTACCAGGACTTCATGCAGCTGATCCTGCTCGGCGCGGCTGTCGTCAACCAGCTGGTCACCCAGGACACGGGCACGACGGTCGTGCTGGCCGGCCTCACGGTCCTCAACGCGGTGATCGGCCTGCGGCAGGAGGCCAAGGCGGAGGAGAGCGTCGCCGCCCTCTCCTCGATGATGCGGACGATCGCCCGCGTCCGGCGCGACGGGCAGGCCGTCGAGGTGGACGCGGAGGAGCTGGTGCCCGGCGACGTCGTCCTCGTCGAGGCCGGCAACCGGGTCCCTGCCGACGGTCGCGTCGTGCTCGCGGCGACGTTGGAGATCGAGGAGGCCGCGCTCACCGGCGAGAGCCTGCCGGTCGGCAAGTCCACGGACCCCGTGCCCGGCGCCGACGTCCCGCTCGGCGACCGGACCTGCATGGCCTACATGAACACCTCGGTGACCCGCGGACGCGGGGAGATCGTCGTGACCGAGACCGGCATGGGGACCGAGATCGGCCACATCGCCGACATGCTGTCCCACACCGAGACCGGCAAGACACCGCTGCAGCGCCAGCTGGACTCGCTGTCGAAGATCATCGCGTCGATCGCCGCTGCGGCGCTGGTGCTCGTCGTGCTGCTCGGCCTGGCGCGCGGGCAGAGCTTCGACACCCTCTTCATCACCGGCGTGGCCCTGGCGGTGGCCGCGATCCCGACCGGGCTGCCGGCGGTCGTGACGGCGCTGCTGTCGATGGGGACCCGCGAGATCGCCCGCCGGCACGCGATCGTGAAGCGGCTGCCGGCCGTCGAGACGTTGGGGTCCACGTCCGCGATCTGCTCGGACAAGACCGGCACGCTCACGCTCAACAAGATGACCGCGCGGCAGCTCGTCATCCCGGGACGCAACCGCTACACGGTCTCGGGCGAGGGCTACCGCCCCGTCGGCGAGATCAGCCACGTGGGCGGCGAGCGGTTCGACCTCGACCCCTACCTGCTGCCGATGGTGCTCTGCGCCGACGCGGTCCTCGACGGCGAGAACCTCATCGGCGACCCGACGGAGGGGGCGCTGATCGTGCTCGGCGCCAAGGGCGGGCTCGACATCGCCGGCACCCGCGCCGCGCTGCCCCGGGTGGCCGAGGTGCCGTTCGACTCCGACTACAAGTTCATGGCGACCTTCCACGAGATGACCGGCGACGAGGGTCGCCCGGTGGTCCGCTGCTACGTGAAGGGCGCTCCCGACGTGTTGGTCGCACGCTCGACGACCTACCGCCAGCCCGACGGTGCGATCGTCCCCATCAGCGACGCGAACCGCCACCTCGCGCTCGAGGCCAACGACGCGATCGCGAACGCCGGCGAACGCGTCATGGTGGTCGCGCAACGTGACTTCGAACCGGGCACCCTGCCCGCCGGACCCGCGCTGATCGACTGCGTCCAGGAGCTGACGCTGCTGGCGATGGTCGGCATCGTCGACCCGCCCCGGCCCGAGGCGCGCGACGCGATCGCCGAGTGCAAGGCCGCCGGCATCCGGGTCCGGATGATCACCGGCGACCACGCGACGACGGCCGCGGCCATCGCCGGGGAGCTCGGCATCGAGGGGCGCGCGATCACCGGCGCCGAGTTCGCCGCGATGAGCGACGAGCAGCTGCTCGCCGACATCGACGGGATCGGGGTGGTCGCCCGGGTCGCGCCCGAGGACAAGGTGCGGCTGGTCCGGATCCTCCAGGAGAAGGACAACGTGGTCGCGATGACCGGCGACGGCGTCAACGACGCGCCGGCGCTCAAGACGGCCGACATCGGCGTGGCCATGGGCATCACGGGCACGGAGGTCTCCCAGGAGGCCGCGGTCATGATCCTCACCGACGACAACTTCGCCACGATCGTCGGCGCGGTCTCCTACGGCCGCACGCTCTACGACAACCTGCTGAAGTACCTGCGCTTCCAGATGTCCACGCTCGTCGCCTACATCGCGATCTTCATCGGTGCAGGGATCCTGGGGATCGCGGGCGGGGCACCCCTCGACCCGTTCCAGATCCTGTGGCTCAACTTCGCCGTGGACGTCCCGATCGCGATCGCGCTGGGGTTCGGCGTCGCCGCACCCGGCCTGATGAGCCGGCCACCCCGCCCGGTCGGCGCCCCCGTGCTCTCCCGCGCCAACTGGGTCCGGCTCTGCGTGCAGGGCGCGGTGATGACCGTCGGGTCGCTGGCGGCGTACCAGGTCGGTGACCACCAGGGCGACGCCGTGCTGGCGGCCACGATGCTGCTCACGACGCTGTCGGTCTTCCACGTCTTCGCCGCGCTGCTGTGTCGCGACCAGGTCGGCACCATCTTCGACCGGGACGCCGTCCCGGACGCCGTGCAGCTGCGACGGTACGGCGTCGCGCTGCTGGCGATCATCCTCGTCACGTCGCTCGACTTCCTCCAGCGGATCTTCGGCACCACCGCGCTGGACTTCGGCCAGTGGTGCGCGTGCGTCGGCATCGCGCTGTCGCTGGTCGTCGTGGAGGAGCTGGTCAAGATCGGCGTGAGGCGCGCGTCGTGACCGCCGTCCCGTCGTACGACGCCGAGCAGCTCGGCGAGCTGCTCGGCGTCCTCCGCGGGGTCGACAGCGTCGAGCTGAAGCTCACCGTCCCGCACGCGGACCAGCGGCGGGTGCTGCGCTCCCTCGGGTTCGACCCGCTCGACGGGCAGATCCGGCAGGTCGCCTTCGTCGACACGCTCGACCTGCGGCTCTCGGGCGGTGGCCTCGTCGTGCGGGCCCGGCGCACCCAGGGCAGGCCGGGCGACCTGACGGTCAAGCTCCGGCCGATGCTCCCGGACGACGTGCCGGCGGAGCTGCGCGCGCTCGCGGGCTTCAAGGTGGAGGTGGACGCCTCACCGCAGGGGTTCACCTGCTCGTGCTCGCTGACCACCGTGCTCGCGGACCGCGAGGTCAGGCGCCTGCTCGCCGACGACTCGCTCGTCGGCGACCTCCTCGACGGTGACCAGCGAGCGCTGCTCGCCGCCCGGCTGCCCCAGGGGCTCTCCCTCGCCGACCTCCGCGTGCTCGGACCGCTCACGCTGCTCAAGGCCAAGGTGAGGCCCGACGGCTTCGGCCGCAAGCTCGTCGCGGAGCTCTGGTTCCTCCCCGACGGCTCCCGCCTCCTCGAGCTGTCGACCAAGTGCACCCCGGCCGAGGCGTTCCAGGTCGCTGCCGAGGCGAAGGTGCTCCTGGCCGGTCACGGCCTCGACCTGGACGCGCCGCAGGAGACGAAGACCCGGACCGCGCTCGCCGCGCTCGCGGCGGCACTCGAGAAGGAGCAGGGATGACCGCGTTCACCGTCTGGAAGTTCGAGGACCCCCAGGGCGCCGCGCGAGCGGACTCGACGCTCGCGGCGGCCGCTGCCGACGGGCTGGTCACGATCGTCGACCACGCCGTCATCAGCTGGCCCGAGGGCAAGGACCAACCGGAGGTGCACCACCAGCACGGTCCGGTCCGCGGCGCGTCGTGGGGAGCCCTGTGGGGTCTCCTCGGCGGCGCGCTCTTCCTCGTGCCGGTCGCGGGTGCCGTGGTGGGCGCCGGGATCGGAGCGCTGGTGAAGGCCACCGAGGGCACGGGCATCACCCGGGAGGACCTCGAGCGCATCCGCACCCAGATCACGCCCGGCACCTCCGCGCTCTTCATGGTCACCGAGAACGTGGACATCGACCGGCTCGGGGAGCGCTTCCACGCCCGCGACGCGAAGCTGCTCAGCACCAACCTCACCGAGGCCGAGCGCAGCACCCTGCTGGAGACGTTCGGCAGTGCCTGACCGGGGCCGGCGCGACCCGCTCGGGCTCCGGGTCGGCGGCGAGGGGACCATCACCGGGACGGTGGTGTGCGCGGCTGCGGTCGCCTACACCGCCGGTCACAGCGACACGGTGTGGGACATCACCGTCGCGATCGTCGGCACGGTCCTCGTCTACTGGGTGGCCCACCTGCACGCGGTCACCATCGGCAGCGCGCTCACCCACCGCCACCACCCGTTCGCCGCCATCCGCCACGGCCTGCGGGAGACCTGGCCGATCCTGGGCGCGTCCGTGCTGCCGGTCGGTGCGCTCCTGCTCAGCCGGCTGCTCGGGGCGGGGCTGCGGACCGCGGCGTGGATCGCCCTCGTCACCACGATCGTGCTGCTCACCGGCTACAGCTACCTCGCCGGTCGGCGGGGCGGTCTCGACACCTGGGGCTGCGTCGCCGCGGCCACCGCCGGTGCGGGCGTCGGGCTGCTCGTCGTCCTGCTGAAGGTCGGGCTGCACTAGGGCGGCGGGTCAGCCGCCGTACTCCTCGAGCTTGCCCGCGGCCGAGAGCAGCGAGCCGTCGTCGAGCAGCACGGCCCGGCCGACCGAGTGGCTGCCGGGCTCGGTCTCGACGTGGCCGAACGTGCGATAGGCGCCGAGCTGCCAGAGCTGGCCCTCCCAGGGGTGGCGGGAGCTGTCGAACTCGCGGACGTCGAGGAGGAGCCGGTCGTCGTACACGTCGGCGGTCAGGTAGGCCGAGTCGCCGGCGTAGAGGAGGCCGCCGGTCGCGACCTGGGTGACGCCGTCCTGCTGCTGCAGGCTCGTGTCGTGGACCTCGCCCGCGAGGTAGAGGTCGACGTCGTGCTCCTCGAGCGTGTGCCACAGGGCGGAGTCGCTGCCGCCGCGCAGGGTGAGCGCGGACGACATCCGGGTGCGCACCGGCGTGAGGATCGGGGTGTGGCCCTGGACGACGACCCACCGGGTGCCCTGGGCCTCGGCCGCCCGCAGCGTGTCCTCGAGCCACGCCAGCTGGCCGCCGACGACCTCGATCCGGACGTCGTTGCGCGTGCGGTGGAACACGTCGACCGTGACCAGCAGGACGTCGGGGGAGAGCTGGACGGCGTACGCCGTGTCCGCCCACGGCGTGCCGACGGGACGGCTCGGGTAGCGCCGAGCGCCGTCGGCGGTGTGGGTGTAGGCCTCTGCGAAGAGCTCCTTGTAGACCGGGATGCTCGCCCGCTTGAAGCGCCACTTCGGCCCACGGAAGGGGTTGTCGCCGACGTCGTGGTCACCGACGGCGGCGTGCAGCTCCAGGCCGCGCTCGCGGAACCGCTCGACGTAGGTGGAGTGGTAGAAGTGCCCCGCGCGGCGCAGCATCGCGGTGCGCTGCCGGTCGGTCCGGCTCGGCCCGAAGATCCCGGTCCGGTCGACGTCCTGGAGCCAGTGGCCCTCGACCATGTCGCCGGTCACGAGCACCGAGCCGGGGTCGGTCGCCGCGACCTCGTCGAGGACGACGTCGACGCTGCGGTCGAGCTGGGGCGTCCACGAGTTCGGGTCTCCCCGGTGCCAGCCGGGCAGGGTGCGGACGTCACCGACGTCCTGGTTGAGGAAGTCGGGCATCGCGACGAAGCGGTAGCGGACCGGACCCGAGGCGGTCGCGTCCGGGTGTCCGTCCTGGGCGCCCCACGCGCTGGTCCCTGCCGCCACCACGGCGGCCAGCGCGAGGCCCACCTTCCACCGCAGCGACATGTCCGGACCCTACCCAGAGCGGTCGGGTGGCGTCCCTCGATCCGCCTCGGCGGGATAGTCCCTCACGAAGTGGTTGCCGACACGCCGTGCGGGACGACCACTTCGTGAGGGACTATCCCGGTGATCAGCGCAGCCGCGCGCCCATCCACTCCTCCACGTCGGCCGAGGTGCGGGGGAGGGCGGCGGAGAGGTTCTCCCAGCCGTCGGCGGTGACGAGGATGTCGTCCTCGATCCGGATGCCGATGCCGCGCAGCTCCTCGGGGACGAGCAGGTCGTCCTCCTGGAAGTAGAGGCCCGGCTCGACGGTGAGCACCATGCCCTCGGCGAGCGTGCCCTCGGTGTAGGCCTCGGTCGAGGCCCGGCCGCAGTCGTGCACGTCCATGCCGAGCATGTGGCTGGTGCCGTGCAGCGTCCACCGCGCGTAGACCCGGCTCTCCGGGTCGAGCGCCTCCTCGACCGACACGGGCAGCAGCTTGAGGTCCGCGAGGGCGTGGGCGAGCACCTCCATCGCGGCGTGGTGCGCGGCCTTGAAGGGTACGCCGGGGCGTACCGCCTCGATGCCCGCCTGCTGCGCGGCGTACACGACGTCGTAGAGCTCGCGCTGGAGCGGGGTGAAGCGGCCGTCGACGGGCAGGGTGCGGGTGACGTCGGCGGTGTACAGCGAGCGGTTCTCGACGCCCATGTCGAGCAGCACGAGCGTGCCCGGGGTGATCGGCCCGGTGTTGTCGATCCAGTGCAGCGTCGTGGCGTGCGAGCCGCCGCCGACGATCGAGTCGTAGCCGATGTCGTTGCCCATCGCCCGGGCGCGGCGGAAGAACGTGCCCTCGATCCAGCGCTCGCCGAACTCGAGCACCCGGTCCCACTCGCGCACCGAGTCCTCGAAGCCCAGCGTGGTGATGTCGCACGCCTCCTGGAGCTGGTCGACCTCCCACGCGTCCTTGACCAGCCGGAGCTCGGAGGCGACGCGCGCCAGGTCGTCGTCGGTGGTGATGTCGCGGGTCTTGCGGTCGTCGTCGAAGGACGGGAGGTCCTCGATGTGGCGGACCTCGAGACCGAGGGAGTCGCTCATCTCCTTCAGCGACGGGCGCCGGCCGGCCCACAGCTCGCCGTACTGCCGGTCGCGGAAGAACTCGTCGGTGTCGCGGGAGGAGCGGGGGCGGGCGTAGAGCACGGACTCGCCGTCGTCCACGACCAGGACGGCGTCGCTGGTCTGGTTGCCCGAGAAGTAGGTGTGCGCGGTGTCGGGACGGAAGCGGTAGTCGGTGTCGTTGGCCCGCACCTTGTAGGTCCCGGCCGGGAGGACCAGGCGCTCGCCGGGGAAGGTCTCGGCGAGCCGTGCGCGGCGGCGGGCCGCGGGCTCCGCGACCTCCAGCAC
>JAEZKN010000485.1 GCA_023415395.1 Actinomycetes bacterium | reverse complement strand
GCCGCGGAACGCGGCCAGGCGTTCTGCTTCCTGCTCGACGCCCGCCGGCGGTGCGGAGCCGTCCCAGACGGTCAGGGCCAGCCTCAGCTGCTCCAGGGGCGCGGCCGCGACCTTCGCGGCGTCGCCGTGCGTGCCCTCGCGGTCGAGCTCCTGCACCTGCACCCGGTAGCGCAGCAGGTCCTCCCGGCTCACGGTCGTCACACTGTCTAGGATGCCGAGCGTGACAGCAGACGGGGGAACCGACACTCGCTGGCTCGACGCGGACGAGCAGCGATCCTGGCGCGCGCTGCTCATGGGCATGACCCTCCTGCTCGGACGTCTCGACGACGACCTGCAGCGCAGCTGCGACCTCTCGCTCGTGGAGTACGAGATCCTGGTGCGCCTCTCCGAGCGGGAGGGGCGGCAGATGCGGATGGCGCAGCTCGCGGACGCCCTCGCCCACAGCCGCAGCCGGGTCACGCACACCGTCACGCGGATGGAGAAGGACGGGCTCGTCGTCCGCAGGTCCTCCCCCGAGGACGGCCGCGGCGTCATCGCCGCGATGACCGAGAAGGGCTGGGACCTGCTGGTCCGGACGGCGCCCCTGCACGTCAGTGGGGTTCGCGAGCACCTCGTGGACCTGGTCAGCCGCGAGGACTTCGCCGCGGTCGGCCGCGTGATGAACGCCGTCGCCGACCACCTGGTCGCCGGCCACCCGGAGATGGAGCTTCGGTAGGACGCGTCACAGACGTCGGCTGGTGTCGAGGCTCAGGCACCACGACGCCTGAGCACCACGACGCCTGAGCACCTCGACCACCAGAGCGTCAGTCGCGGGTGAGGCGACGGTGGGTGACGCGGTGCGGACGCGCCGCCTCGATGCCGAGGCGCTCGACCTTGTTCTCCTCGTACGACGCGAAGTTGCCCTCGAACCAGAACCACTTGCCGCCGTCCTCGTCGTCGCCCTCCCAGGCGAGGATGTGGGTGGCGACCCGGTCGAGGAACCAGCGGTCGTGGGAGGTGACCACGGCACAGCCGGGGAAGTCGAGGATCGCGTCCTCGAGCGAGGACAGGGTCTCGACGTCGAGGTCGTTGGTGGGCTCGTCGAGCAGCAGCAGGTTGCCGCCCATCTTCAGCGTGAGCGCCAGGTTGAGGCGGTTGCGCTCACCACCGGAGAGCACGCCGGCCTTCTTCTGCTGGTCCGGGCCCTTGAAGCCGAAGGACGCGACGTAGGCGCGCGAGTTCATCTCGAAGTTCGCGACCTTGATGAAGTCCAGGCCGTCGGACACGACCTCCCAGACGTTCTTGTTCGGGTCGATCCCACCGCGGCTCTGGTCGACGTAGGAGATCTTCACGGTCTGGCCGACGGTCAGCGTGCCCGCGTCGGGCTGCTCGCCGCCGGTGATCATCCGGAACAGCGTCGTCTTGCCGACGCCGTTGGGGCCGATCACGCCGACGATGCCGGCGCGCGGGAGCGAGAACGAGAGGTCGTGCATGAGGGTGCGGCCCTCGAAGCCCTTGGTCAGGCCCTTGGCCTCCAGCACGACGTCACCGAGGCGGGGTCCGGCCGGGATGTTGATCTCGGAGGTGTCGATCTTACGGGCGCGGTCGGCCTCGGCGGCCATCTCCTCGTAGCGGGCGAGGCGGGAGCGGCTCTTGGTCTGCCGCGCCTTGGCGTTGGAGCGGACCCACTCGAGCTCCTTCTCCAGCATCTTGGCGCGCTTGGCGTCCTTCTGCCCCTCGATCTTGAGGCGCTCCTTCTTGGTCTCCAGGTAGGTGGAGTAGTTGCCCTCGTAGGGGTGGGTCTGGCCCCGGTCGAGCTCGAGGATCCACTCGGCGACGTTGTCGAGGAAGTACCGGTCGTGGGTGATCGCGAGGACGGCGCCCGGGTAGGTCTTCAGGTGCCCCTCGAGCCACTGCACCGACTCCGCGTCGAGATGGTTGGTGGGCTCGTCGAGCAGCAGCAGGTCGGGCTGCTGGAGGAGCAGCTTGCACAGCGCGACGCGGCGGCGCTCACCACCGGAGAGGTTGTCGACGATCGCGTCCGGCGGCGGGCAGCGCAGGGCGTCCATGGCCTGCTCGAGGCGGCTGTCGAGGTCCCAGACGTTGGCGGCGTCGAGCTCGCTCTGGAGGTTGCCGGCCTCCTCGTTCAGCTTGTCGAGGTCGGCGTCGGGGTCCCCCATCGCCATGTAGAGGTCGTCGAGGCGCTTCATCTTCGCCTTGATCTCGCCGACGGCCTCCTCGACGTTCTCCTGGACGGTCTTGCCCTCGGTGAGCGGCGGCTCCTGCTGGAGCATGCCGACCGTGGCCTCGGGGTCGAGGATCGCGTCGCCGTTGTTGGCGTGGTCGAGACCCGCCATGATCCGCAGCAGCGAGGACTTGCCGGTGCCGTTCGGGCCGACGACGCCGATCTTCGCGCCGTGCAGGAACGACAGCGTCACGTTGTCGAGGACGACCTTGTCACCGTGGGCCTTGCGCACGTTGCGCAGGGTGAACACATACTCCGCCATGACCCCGAGCCTAGTGACGAGACGGGCGTGAGACCTCATCGGGGGCCGTCGGCGTCTGTAGGGTGACGGGCCTCCACCGGGGAGGCCGGACGAGACCGGACATCGATGGAGGGCCCGTGAGCCGATCCACCCGCCGCGACGACGAGTTCTCGGAGTTCGTGGCCGCACGGTCACCGCAGCTCTACCGCAGCGCCTACCTGCTGACCATGTCGCCGCACGCGGCCGAGGACCTCGTGCAGACCGCCCTGGCCAGGACCTATGCCGCCTGGTGGCGGGTGCGCGCGGCGCACGACCCGGTCGCCTACGTGCACGGGGTGCTGGTGAAGGCCTTCCTCTCCGAGCGGCGCCGGCGGAGCTCGGGCGAGCGGCCCACGGCCGACCTGCCCGAGCCGCGAGCCCTGGACTCCGACCCCGCGGACCGGGTCGCCCTGCTGGCCGCGCTGGCCGAGCTGGGGCCGGTCGACCGGGCCGTCGTCGTGCTCCGCTTCTGGGAGGACCGCAGCGTCGCCCAGACCGCCGCTGACCTCGGGCTGTCCGAGGCGGCCGTCAAGAACCGCAGCCTGCGCGCGCTGAAGTCGCTGCGCGGGCTCCTCTCCGACCCGCAGACGAACGGGAGCGCACGATGAGCACCGACCTCCACGAGTTCCTCGACCGCACCCTGGCCGACCT
>JAEZKN010000422.1 GCA_023415395.1 Actinomycetes bacterium | reverse complement strand
CGTCGGGGTCGGGGTCGGCGTACGCGTGGAAGTGGGGGACGGGGCCGGCGTGGGCGTCGCGGTCTCGACGCCTCCGGTGCCCGTGGCCGTGGGGCGGGGGGAGGGGCCGTCCTCGACGGCGCCGGCGACGTAGGCGCCCGCGACGAGCAGGGTGGCCACGAGGGCGGCGGGGAGGTGGCGACGCAGGAGACGCATGGAGGGCTCCGGGGGAAGGAGGAGGATCTGGACACGAGGGTGACGCTCCAGCGGGCCGTCTGGTTGCATGCCGACCGGCGTGCCCCGGCGCCGTGACCGACCTGTGACCGCCAGTAGCATCTGCGGGTGGTCCGTGCAGAGCTCGACAAGCAGCCGTCCGACGTCCGATCGATGTTCGACGCCGTCGCCCGCCGCTACGACGTCACCAACGACGTGCTGTCGCTCGGCCAGGACCGGCGCTGGCGCAAGGCCGTGCTCGCCGCGGTCGACCCGCAGCCGGGCGACCGGGTCCTCGACCTGGCCGCCGGCACCGGCACCTCGAGCCAGCCGTTCGCCGACCGCGGCGCGCGGGTCATCCCGTGCGACTTCTCGGTCGGCATGCTCCAGGTCGGCAAGCAGGCCCGTCCGCACCTGCCGTTCACGGCCGGCGACGGCACCCAGCTGCCCTTCGCCGACGACACCTTCGACGCGGTGACGATCTCCTTCGGGCTGCGCAACATCGTCGACCCCGTCGCCGGCCTGCGGGAGATGCGCCGGGTGACGCGACCCGGTGGCCGGCTGCTGGTGTGCGAGTTCAGCCACCCGACCTGGGCGCCGTTCCGCACGGTGTACGTCGAGTACCTCATGCGCGCGCTGCCGCCGGTCGCCCGCGCGCTCTCGTCCTCCCCGGATGCCTACGTCTACCTCGCCGAGTCGATCCGCGCCTGGCCCGACCAGGCCGGCTTGGCCGCGATGATCGAGTCCGCCGGCTGGCGCTCGCCGGAGTGGAGCAACCTCTCCGGCGGGATCGTCGCGCTGCACCGCGCCACCGCCTGACCCCCGTTCTCGGCGGCCGGCCGCCGATATCCCCGAGCCGTCGCCGGCTGCGAATTAGCGCACGTTCCGGTTGTGTAATTCCGCAGGTCAGCGTGGATTTCGGCGCCGTCGGCATCGGCGGCCACCCCCGGGTGCGATGCGCTTTCCGGAGTGGTTAGATGTGCAACGGGCCACTTAGTGATTGCGTTCACAAGGTCACAAGACAGGGCCTGGTGGCGGCTCGGAGGAGAGGCGATCGATGGAGCTCTACACCCCGGTGTTGTGGCTGGCGGCACTCGCTGCCGGCTTCGCCGTCTTCTCGGTGATCATGAGTGCGGCCGTCGGTCCCAAGCGCTACAACCGCGCCCGGCTCGACTCCTACGAGTGCGGCATCGAGCCGACGCCCCAGCCCGTCGGTGGTGGGCGCTTCCCGGTGAAGTACTACACCGTCGCCATGACGTTCATCGTCTTCGACGTCGAGATCATGTTCCTGGTCCCCTGGGCGGTCCACTTCGACCAGCTCGGGTGGTTCGGCCTGATCGCCGTCGTCCTGTTCCTCTTCAACATCACGGCCGCCTACGCCTACGAGTGGCGTCGCGGTGGTCTCGACTGGGACTGAGGCTCACATGGGTATCGAAGAGAAGCTCCCGAGCGGCGTCCTGCTGACGACCGTCGAGGGGGTCGCCGGCTACATGCGCAAGGCGTCGTTCTGGCCCGCGACCTTCGGTCTGGCCTGCTGCGCGATCGAGATGATGACGACCGGTGGCCCCAAGTACGACCTGGCTCGCTTCGGCATGGAGGTCTTCCGCGCCAGCCCGCGCCAGGCCGACCTGATGATCGTCGCCGGGCGGGTGAGCCAGAAGATGGCGCCGGTCCTGCGCCAGATCTACGACCAGATGCCGAACCCCAAGTGGGTGCTGGCGATGGGCGTCTGCGCGAGCAGCGGCGGCATGTTCAACAACTACGCCGTCGTCCAGGGCGTCGACCACGTCGTGCCCGTCGACATGTACCTCCCGGGCTGCCCGCCGCGCCCGGAGATGCTCATCGACGCGATCCTCAAGCTGCACGACCAGGTCCAGCACACCAAGCTCGGCCCGAACCGTGCCAAGGAGATCGTCGAGCTCGAGTCCGCCGCGCTCACCGCGCTGCCGACCTCGGAGATGAAGGGCCAGCTCCGATGACCGAGAACGACCACACCCAGGAGACGCCCGAGAACGTCCCCGCCACCAGTGGCGAGGTCCGCCAGGTCGGCGTCCGGCACGGCATGTTCGGCGCGCGCGGCACCGGCGACACCAGCGGGTACGGCGGCCTGGTCCAGGCGATCGCCTTCCCCGGTGACTCCCAGCGCCCCTTCGGTGGCTGGTACGACGAGGTCGCCGACGCGCTGGAGTCCGCGCTGCACGCCGCGGGCACCGACGGTGGCGTCGAGATCGCCGCGCCGCGCGTGGTGATCCACCGCAACGAGATCACCTTCCACGTGCGCCGCGAGGACCTGCTCACGGTGGCCCGGGTGCTGCGTGACGACCCGCGGCTGCGCTTCGAGTTCTGCGCCGGCGTCAACGGGGTGCACTACCCCGACGACGACGGCCGCGAGATGCACGCGGTCTACCACCTGCTCTCGATGACCCACAACCGCCGGATCCGCGTCGAGGTCACCGCACCGGACGCGGACCCGCGCATCCCCTCGATCGTGTCGGTCTACCCGACCAACG
This sequence comes from Actinomycetes bacterium, assembly GCA_023415395.1. Classification (GTDB taxonomy): domain Bacteria; phylum Actinomycetota; class Actinomycetes; order Propionibacteriales; family Nocardioidaceae; genus Nocardioides. The sequence goes on along the minus strand of JAEZKN010000422.1, from coordinate 469 downwards.
ACTGGCACGAGCGCGAGACCTACGACATGTTCGGGATCCTCTTCGAGGGCCACCCCGCGCTCACGCGCATCCTCATGCCCGACGACTGGCCGGGCCACCCCCAGCGCAAGGACTACCCGCTGGGCGGCATCCCCGTGGAGTACAAGGGCGGCACCGTCCCGCCGCCGGATCAGCGGAGGAGCTACAACTGATGAACCCCACGACTTTGCACGCCTCCTCCGCTTCGCTCCTCCGTCGCACGAACTCGAGGGGACCCCGATGAGCACCGACCAGGATCTCTACGCAGGCAGCTCCGAGACCACCGAGGGCCGGGTCTTCACGGTCACCGGGCAGGACTGGGACTCGATCGTCGAAGGCCTCGCGGAGGAGGCCGACGAGCGCGTCGTCGTCAACATGGGGCCGCAGCACCCGTCGACCCACGGCGTGCTCCGGCTCATCCTCGAGCTCGAGGGCGAGACGGTCACCGAGG
>JAEZKN010000418.1 GCA_023415395.1 Actinomycetes bacterium | reverse complement strand
GCGAGCGGCTCAGAACTGGTAGTCGATCGCCTGCTTCCAGGCGCGCTGCGAAGCCGTGTCCCGGAGCCGGTAGTCGACACTGAGCTTGGTGTCGAAGTAGGTGACGAACTGGGCGTCGTTGCGGTCGGCGTACTTCGCCAGGTTCAGCAACCACGCAGCTCGCTTGGCGCCGGTGTCCGCGCCGACCAACGTGCTGCCGGTCTCCGCGATGGCCCAGTCTTTGCCCAGGGAGTCGGCGAGGTCGATCGCCTTGTCGAACGACGTGCCCGGCTCGGCGTAGTAGCCGCGGCTGCCGGCCCAGTTGTAGCAGTCCCACGCGAGCACGTCGACGGCCGCGTTCCCGGGGTAGTAGTCGCGCCAGTTCCGGTTCGAGTACGAGTTGAGGGTGTAGCACATCAGCGTCAGCGTCGACCGGAGCTGAGGATTCTTGGTGGCCGAGGCGAAACCGGCCAGCCGCGCGAACGCCGCGCGGAAGCTCGCCGCGGAGTACTTGCCGTGGGCGATGTCGTCCTCGGGCTCCGGCATGTAGGACCACCAGGTGATCCGGTCCGTGGGGGCGTTCTTGAAGAAGTTCTTGAAGGCGGCGTCGTGCTTGCCGGCGGCGACCTCGGCCGGAGGCGCCTTGAAGGAGATCACGGCCGGCTTCTTCCCCACGTCGGCGGTGATGCTGGACCAGGAGTTGGGCAGGTTCGGGTCGAAGTAGCGGACGACGGACATGCCGCCGTAGCGCTCATCGGCCGCGACCCGCGCCTGGCGGTAGGTCTGGCCGGGGCTGGTCTGGACCGACGCGCCCATGAGTGGTCGCGAGAGGTCGATCCTCTCGGCAGGAGCGGGACGGGCGGACGAGGTGGTGGTGGTGACGGCGACGACCGTGGCGCAGACGAGCGCGACGAGCGAGCCGAATACAAAAAACCGGTGATGCACGGGGGTACCTTCCGGACGGATCCTGATGGTGAGACGACAGTTGCCGGTCTAGTCATGCTCGCACGGGGGCATCAGAAACCTCGAAATGGGGAAAAGGTGGGGATTTTACCTTCCGGGTCACGCGCGACCGCCACTACGGTCGGTCGGGCGCCGGACCGGTCACCGGTCCGCGTCGCGTTCATCGCCGGCATGGGGCGCAGCGGGAGCACGCTCCTGTGCCGTCTGCTCGGCCAGGCGCACGGCGTCTGCTCGGTCGGGGAGCTGTGCTACGTCTGGGACCAGGGGGTCCTGAACAACCGGACCTGCGGATGCGGCCTGCCGTTCGCCGACTGCCCGTTCTGGACCGAGGTGGGTGCCACGTCCTTCGGGGGATGGCACCAGATGGACGCGGCGCGAGCGCTCGCCCTGAGAAGGAGTGTCGAGCGCACTCGGTTCGTCCCTGCTCTCGCGACGGGATGTGCGACGCAGTCGTTCAAGGAGCGCCACCGCGAGTACACCGGGTTGATGGCGCAGGTCTACCGCGGGATCCGCGACGTCAGCGGGTGCGACGTCGTCCTGGACGCCTCGAAGTACCCGTCGTCGGCCTACCTCGCGTTCCGCAACCCGGAGGTCGACCTGCGGCTGCTGCACCTGGTCCGCACGAGCCCGGGCGTCGCCTACTCCTGGTCGAAGGTCGTCGCCCGCCCGGACCGCGACGGCAAGCCGCTGGCCCGGTTCTCACCGACCCGCTCCGCCGTCGACTGGAACGTCTACAACGCGCTGGTCGAAGGACTGCGACCACTGGGCGCTGCCTATCGACGGCTGCGGTACGAGGACTTCGTCGCCGCCCCGGCAGCTGTCATCGAAGACGTCCTGGACTTCCTCGAGGTGCCGAGATCGACGCTCGACTTCGTCCACGGCCAGGACGTCGAGCTGCACCAGACCCACACCGTCGCGGGGAACCCGATGCGGTTTCGGCAAGGCGCGGAGAAGGTACGGAGGGACGACGAGTGGAGCAGCGAGATGGAGCCCCGGGTCCGGCGCATCGTCACCGGACTGACACTTCCCGCCCTGCTGAGGTACGGGTACGGCGCGGACGGGACGTACCGAGCATGACGGCGGCGGTAGCCGAGAGAGAGCCGGTCCGCGTGCTCTACGTCGGCGGGATGCCACGGAGCGGATCGACGCTCCTCACGTGGATGATCGGCGAGCTGCCGGGCCATCACGCCGTCGGCGAGCTCTTCTACCTGTGGGCCGCAGGGGTCCAGCGAGACCAGCTGTGCGGCTGCGGGGACACCTTCCGCAGGTGCGCCTTCTGGACCGCGGTGGGCGAGCGGGCCTTCGGCGGCTGGGACCAGGTCGACCTCGACCGGGTGACGTGGCTCCGTGACCGGGTCGACCGGTCGACCAGCATCCCCCGGATGCTGGGACCGGCCTTCTGGACGAGGTCGTTCCGCCGCGAGGCCGACGAGTACGTGGCCATCCTCCAACGCGTCTACGCCGCGGCCGCCGCCGTCTCCGGGCAGCGAACCGTGGTGGACGGCAGCAAGCGCCCCTCGCTCGCACACCTGCTCGCCCGCGCTCCGGGCATCGACCTCGCCCTCGTCCACGTCGTCCGGGACCCCCGCGGCGTGGCGCACTCGTGGAGCCGCAAGGTCGCCCTCCCCGAAGGTGCCGGCGTCCGAGGTCACCTGAAGGTGCGCTCACCCCGGCTGATCACGCGCCGGTGGCTGACCGTGAACGCGCTGATCCGCTCGGTTCGGCGCACCGGCACGCCGGTGCTCACCGTCCGGTACGAGGACCTGGCGGAGCGTCCTGCGGACGTCATGATCGAGGTGGCGAGGTTCGCGGGCCTGCCCGACCCCGAAGGTGCCGCGTCCTTCGTCCGCGGCGACGGGGCGCACCTGGAGCGCGCCCACATGGTCGAGGGCGGCCGGGTGCGCTTCACGCCGAGCCCGATCTCCATCCGCCTCGACGAGGCGTGGCGCACCGACATGGCTGCTCCTCGCCGTCGGGCCGTCGACCTGGCGACCCATGTGGCGGGGCGCGCGCGCGGCG
>JAEZKN010000390.1 GCA_023415395.1 Actinomycetes bacterium | reverse complement strand
CGCCACCCCGGTCGGCCGGCGGCACCGGGAGGACGGACCGACGCTGCCACCGCGGGCCGAGGTCGTCGGAGAGGACGTCGTCGAGCACGTCCCACGCCTCGCCCGCGGACTGCGGGCGGTCGGTCGGCGCCTTCGCCAGCAGCCAGTGCACCCAGTCGGCGAGGGCGGGCGCGACGCCCGGAGCGAGCACGCGCAGCGACGGGACCGGCTCGGCGACGTGGAGCATCGCGAGCTCGCCTGGCTCGGCGGCCGTGAAGGGACGGCGACCGGCGAGGAGCTCGAAGGCGACCGCGCCCACGGCGTACAGGTCGGTCCACGGCCCGATCCCACCCGCCAGCACCTGCTCGGGCGCCATGTAGTGCGGCGTGCCGACCGCGGCACCGCGCGCGGAGACGAGGGCGTTGCCCACGGGAGCGCCGGCCACCCAGGCGATGCCGAAGTCCGCGAGCTTGACCCGCCCCTCGGCGCTCACGAGCACGTTCTCGGGCTTGAGGTCGCGGTGCACGATCCCGTGCTGCTCGGCGTGGGCCAGCCCGGCCAGCACGCCGGCCAGCACGCCTCCCACCTCGGCCGGGCCGACGTGGCCCACCCAGCGTCGCAGCGAGCCCTGCTCGACGTGCTCCATCACCAGGTAGGGCACCCCCTCGTGCTCGAGGTAGTCGTGGACTGTCACCACGTGCGGGTGGTTGAGCGCCGAGGCGAGTCGAGCCTCGCGGCGGAACCACGCGAGCAGCTGGTCCCGGTCGCCCGGCGCGACGTGCAGCTCCTTGAGCGCCACCGTGCGGTCGAGACCACGCTGGCGTGCGAGATGGACGGTCGCCGTGGACCCGCGGCCGAGCTCCCGGCAGATCTCGTAGCCGCCGACGGTCCGGTGCTCCGGCACGCTCTCCACCCCCGCTCCTCCTCGCGCCCTGTCCGGTCGGGACCACCGAACCAGCGCGCGGCACGACTGGGCTTCATCGCCAGCAGGAGTCCGGCCTACCGGCTGTCCGGCATGCGCAGCGCGGACCGTGGTGGCACCGGCACCCGCGGAGCGGGAGAATCACCGCGTGAAGATCCTGTCGATCCAGTCGTCGGTCGCCTACGGCCACGTCGGCAACTCCGCCGCCGTCTTCCCGCTCCAGCGCCTGGGCCACGAGGTCTGGCCGGTCCTGACCGTGCACTTCTCCAACCACACCGGGTACGGCGCGTGGCGCGGTCCGCTGCTCGCGGCCGACGACGTGCGCGAGGTGATCGCCGGGATCGAGGACCGCGGCGTGCTCGGCGAGGCCGACGCGGTGCTGTCGGGCTACCAGGGCGACCCGGCGGTCGGCGCGATCATCCTCGACACCGTCGCGAGGGTGAAGGAGCTCAACCCGGACGCGGTCTACTGCTGCGACCCCGTGATGGGCGACGTCGGCCGCGGCATGTTCGTGCGGCCGGGCATCCCGGAGTTCATGCGCGACACCGTCGTCCCCCGGGCCGACATCGTCACCCCCAACCACTTCGAGCTCGACTTCCTCGCCGGCCGCGAGACCCGCACCCTCGCCGACCTCCTCGACGCGGTCGACTCCGTGCGCGAGCGGGGGCCGCGCGACGTCCTGGTCACCAGCGTCCTGCACGACGAGGTGCCCGAGGGCCGGCTCGACATGGTCGCGGTCTCCGAGGAGGGCGCGTGGGCGGTCGAGACGCCGCTGCTGCCGATCACCCCCAACGGCTGCGGCGACGTCACCGCCGCCCTCTACCTCGCCCACCTGCGCAGCACCGGCTCGGCCGCGACCGCGCTCGGGCGGGTCGCCGGGTCGGTCTTCGCGATCCTCGAGCGGACCATCGAGGCGGGCACCCGGGAGATCCAGCTGGTCGCCGCCCAGGAGGCGATCGCCGACCCGCCGGCGACCTTCGAGGTCCGACGGCTGCGCTGACTCGGGACCTTCGGCCCGGCCCGGGGCGCGGGACTCGGCCTAGCGTCGGCAGCATGAGGCTCCGCCGCGTCCTGCCGATCTTCCTGGCCCTCGCCCTCGCGCTCCCGGCGGCGGGGTGCGGTGGCGACGACGAGCAGCCGGCCGGTCACGACGCGGCCGACGTGGCGTTCGCGACCGACATGATCCCGCACCACGAGCAGGCGCTGCGGATGGTCGAGATGACCGAGGGCCGCGACCTGTCGCCGGACTTCGAGCACCTCACCGGGCACATCCACGACGCCCAGCAGCCGGAGATCGAGACGATGGCCGGCTGGCTGGAGGACTGGGGCGAGCCCGTGCCGAGCGGCCACGTGCACCACGAGGGCATGGACATGTCCGGGATGATGAGCGAGGACGACTTCGCCGAGCTCGACGCCGCCGGGCGCTCGTCCTTCGAGCGGATGTGGCTGCGGATGATGATCGCCCACCACGAGGGGGCCGTCGAGATGTCCCGCACCGAGCTGGACGAGGGCTCCTACGGCCCGGCGCTCGAGCTCGCCCGCTCGATCATCGAGTCGCAGAGCCAGGAGATCGAGGAGATGCGGGAGATGCTCAGCGCGCCAGCGAGCTGACCCGCTCCCAGAGCCTGCGGTCGGCGATCTCGTCGACGAACGCGCGCAGCTCGGGCGGGAGCGTGCGGTCGCGTCCGGCCACGCTCTCGACGTACTCGCGGTGGACGCGCCCGAACTCGGCCTCGACGCCGGGCTCCCACGCCAGCTCGAGGAAGTCGAGCGCGCCCCGGAGGGCCTGGGCGTCGGGGTCGCCGAAGAAGTGCTCGTACTCGACCACGTGCGCGCGCTCGGGGTGCTGGCACACCGCGCGCCGGATCCGGCGCAGGGACTTGTTCCACCGTTCGACCGAGACCGTCGCGTCCGCGGCCTCCGGCCAGGTGTCGCCGGCATCCTGGGCCCGGCGCTCCCACGACAGCGCCACCTGGTCGATGTCGCGGACGATGAAGACGAACTTCGCCTCCGGCAGCCGTGCGCGCACGGCGTCGAACCGGACGGTGGTCATCTTGTCGCCGACGTACCTCGCGGTGTCGAACTTGGCCTCGAGCGCCCCGTAGTCGACGCCCCACCGCGCGGCCACCTCCGGGTGCTGGTTGGTCTCGCCGTCGGAGAAGTCGAAGAACCGGTCCTTGGTGAAGAGGTCGCGCGTCAGCCGGTCGATGCCGCCGCTGATCACGCGCTTGTAGCGCTCCATGCCCACGGCGACCTCGGGGTGTGCGTTGAGCACGTGCAGGAGCGCGGTCGTCCCCGAACGGGCGAGACCGGCGAGGAAGAGCAGGCCCTGGGACGTGTGCACGGCCGCGCAGCCTAGCGGCTCACGGGACGGTGCACGTCCGAATTGCGATGGAGCCGGTGACAGGAGTCGAACCCGCGACATCCTCTTTACAAGAGAGGCGCTCTACCAACTGAGCTACACCGGCAGCGCGCACATGCTACGGGCAGCGGGAGGCTCAGCTCATACCGCCGTCGTGCGCGATCACCGCGCCGGTCACCATCCGGGCGGCGGGCGAGGCCAGCCACACGATGGTCTCGCCGATCTCGCCGGGCTTGATGGCACCGCCGGGCAGCATCATCATCAGCCGGTCCGCGACCCGGGCGTCGAGGTCGTCGGTGAGCTTGTGGAAGACCTGCTCCACGATCGGCGTGTCGACCGTGCCGGGGCAGATCGCGTTGACGCGGATGCCCTCGGGCGAGAGCTCGAGGGCGAGCGCCTTGGTCAGCTGGGTGAGCCCGCCCTTGGCCGCGGCGTACGCCGTGGCGTAGGGCTGCGCGACGTTGCCGGCCACCGACGAGACGTTGACGACGGTCCCGCCGCAGGCACGCAGGTGCGGCAGCGCGGCCTGGATGAGGAAGAACGGGCCCTTGAGGTCGACCGCGTGCACCCGGTCCCACTCCTCCTCGGTCACCGACTCGATGCGACCGAACTGGACGATGCCGGCGACGTTGGCCAGGACGTCGATGCGGCCGTGCACCGCGCACTGCTCGATCGCGGCGTCCACGGCGGCCTTGTCGCCCACGTTGCACTCCACGTAGGTCACGCCGTCGGGCACGGTGTCGCGGATGTCGAGGCCGAGCACGGTGTCGCCGAGGTCGCGGAAGAGCTCCGCGGTGGCATGGCCGATGCCGGACGCGGCTCCGGTGATGACGACGACGCGGTTGCCGGGCTGGTTCATGCAGGGCCTCTCAGAGAGTGCTGGCGAGGTGGTGCTCGAAGTCGCCGATCCGGTCGACGTCGGTCGGGTGCACGTCCCGGATGGTAGTAGAACACGTTCTATTCAGGTAGTCCCCGAAGTTGAACATCACTTGAGGTCCCGTCAGGCTGAGGACCATGACCCAGCTGACCATCGGGCACCTCGCGGAGCGGGCGGGGGTGGCGACCTCGGCGATCCGCTTCTACGAGCAGAAGGGCCTGATCTCCTCGGTCCGCACGGCGGGCAACCAGCGCCGCTACGAGGCCTCGACGCTGCGCCGCGTGGCCTTCATCCGTACGGCGCAGCAGGTAGGCCTCTCCCTGGACGAGATCGGCGCCGCGCTCGCGACCCTGCCGGACGGCCGCACGCCGACCAAGGCCGACTGGCGACGGCTCAGCCGGGCGTGGCGCCCGCGGCTGGACGAGCAGATCGAGCGGATCCAGCGGCTGCGCGACCGGCTGGACGCGTGCATCGGGTGCGGCTGCCTGAGCCTGCGGACCTGCGCGCTGAGCAACCCCGACGACGTGGTCGCCGGCCGAGGGCCCGGTCCGGTGTTCCTCGAGCCCGAGGGGAGCGGTCCCCGGTGACCGACCGGCGCGTGCGCCGCAGACCCTAGGGGCGCCAGGGGTCCTCGCGCCGCCACAGCGTCGGCAGGTGCAGCGGCACACCCTGCCGGCGGGCCAGGTCACCCAGCACGCGCATCGTCACGTCGAGGTCGTCGCCGAGGTAGGGCAGCGCGCGCAGCGGGCGGTCCAGCGGCCGGAAGAAGTCGTCCCAGTGGGTCAGCACGACGCGGCGCGCGCCGACCGCCACGACGGTCTCGGCCCAGTAGGCGCGGAGGTAGTCCTCGTCCTGGACGCCGAGCTGGCCGACGCCGAGGTAGGCGACGTCGGCGCGGTGCCCGGCCAGCGAGCCGGCGACGTACCCGGCGCTGCCCTGGAGCAGGGCGGTCCGGCCGCTGGCGTGGCTGACGAGGACCGACCAGGCCTCGCCGCACCGGTAGGCCGACATCCGCGCGGGCGGCACGACCGGCGTGGTGATGGGGCCGGGGGCTCGGTCGGGCGGGCAGTGGCGGGACTCGACGAGCGTGATCGTGAACCCGCCGAAGGTCATCGGCTCGCCCGGCGTCGCGACCCGGATCCGGTCCTCGGGCAGGCCGTGGCCGCGCCCGACGTGCGCCGCGGACTCCCCGCCGACGAGCACCGCGCCGGTGCGCTCGGCGACCACCGCGGAGTCCAGGGCGTGGTCGTAGTGGGTGTGCACCGGCACCACGGCGGCGAGCCGCTCGACACCGGCGCGCGCGAGCGCCGCACCGATGCGGGCCCGGTCCGGGGCGAGCCGGCCGAACGCCGCCCTCCGCAGCGACGGGCGGGAGAAGAACCCGTCGGTCAGCAGCTGGGTCTCCCCGTCGTCGAGCAGCAGGCTCGCGACGCCGAGGAACGTCACGGCCAGCTCGCCCTGCGCCTCCGGGACGTCGAAGCGGTCGGCGTACGCGGCGAGGTCCGGACGGCCGGGCTTGAGGCGCATGGCGGCACGGTAGCGACCGACTACCGTGGACGCATGGCCATGCGGATCGTCGCGAACCGCCCGGACCCCGCGCTGCTCCGGCTGCCGTGGGCGCTGCCCCTCGAGGAGTGGACCGAGCACGTGGTGCCGTTGCCGCGCGGGCTCTCGCGCCACGTGGTGCGGATCGTGCGTCTCGGCGACGCGACCTACGCCGTCAAGGAGACGACCGAGGAGATGGCGTTCCGGGAGTACCGGCTGCTGCGCGACCTCCAGCGCATCGGCCTCCCCGCCGTGCACCCCCAGGGCGTGGTGACCGGCCGGGTCGACGGTCACGGCGAGGAGCTGCCGGCCGCCCTGCTCACCCAGCACCTGCAGTTCTCGCTGCCCTACCGCTCGCTGTTCTCCCACGGTCTCAGCGCCGACAACCTGCCCTCGCTGGTCGACGCGATGGTGGTGCTGCTCGTGCGGCTGCACCTCGCCGACTTCTACTGGGGCGACGTGTCGCTGTCCAACGTGCTGTTCCGCCGCAGCGCGGGCGGGTTCGCGGCGTACCTCGTCGACGCGGAGACCGGCGAGCTGCGCCCGCAGCTCTCCCGCCAGATGCGGGAGTACGACCTCACGGTGGCGACCGAGAACGTCTTCGCCGAGCTGCTCGACCTGCAGGCCAGCGACTCCCTCGACCACGAGGTGCAGGCGCACGAGATCGTCACCATGCTCGAGGAGCGCTACCACGCACTGTGGAACGAGCTCACCGCCGCCGAGGAGTTCTCCGTCGCCGAGATGTGGCGCATCGAGCAGCGGGTCGCGCGGCTCAACGCGCTCGGCTTCGACGTCGACGAGCTCGACATCGTCACCGACTGGGACGGCGAGCAGATCCGGATCCAGCCCAAGGTCGTCGAGGAGGGCCACCACCGGCGCGAGCTCCAGGGGCTCACCGGGCTCAACGTCGAGGACGCCCAGGCGCAGCGGATGCTCAACGACATCGCGGCGTTCACCGCCCACTTCGACCTCGGTCGCGAGGACCGATCCCTGGTCGCGAACCGGTGGCTGACCCAGATCTACGAGCCGATCATCGCCATGGTCCCGGCGCAGGCGCGCGGCAAGCTCGAGCCGGCCGAGATCTTCCACGAGATCCTCGAGCACCGGTGGTACCTCTCCGAGCGCGCCGGCCACGAGGTCAACATCTTCGACACCGCCCGCGACTACATCGACCACCACCTCCTCGCGAAGCCGGAGGAGAAGGTCGCGGCCGAGGACGACTAGGACTCCTCTACGACTCCTCTACGACTCCTCGAGCGTGGAGCCGTCGGGGTGGCCGAGCTCGACCCCGTGCCCGGACCGGATCTCGGCGGCGAGCTCGCGCAGCTCCTCCTCGTCCGCGCTCACCCCGCGGCTGGCGAGCTGGGCCCGCAGGTGCTCCTCGACGTCGATGCCGGCGTCGTGGGTGTAGGCGGTGCTCGTCGCGTCCGCGGCCTCGCGGGCCACGTCCTCGATCGGCGCACCCAGGTCCTGGTCGGCTCGCAGCTCCATGGGGTGCCGGTTCCCGCTCGCGACGGGTGGCATGCGAGGCGGGTCCGCGCGCGAGGTCACGTCGGCGGCTCAGGAGAAGGTCAGCTCGACGTAGGTCCCCGTCTCGAAGGTGCCGTCGGTCTGCAGCGTGACCCACTGGATCCCGGCCGGCTTGCCGTCGGCATAGGTCACCAGGCTGATGTCGGCCGCACGGCGGGGCTTGCTGCCGAGCGCGATGGCGTACGCCGCGCCGCCCGCCGTCCCGGTCGTGTAGCGGTAGCCCACCTCACCGTCGGGGCCGGTGACCCGCTGCGGGCCGGACCGGACGTGGGTGTGGCCGCCGAGGCCGAGGTCTACGCAGCCGCGGTCGAGCGCGGCGCGGCCCAGGTTCGCGTCGTGGACCAGCATCGTCGTCACCCGCTCGTCGGCGGCGCAGGCGGCGTCCGCGAGGCGGTCCTCGACGTCGCCGAAGGTCAGCCCGGTCTCGTCGCGCCAGTTGCCCAGGCCGCTCGAGCGCGGGTCGTCGACGCCGAGCAGCGTGGTGCCGCCGGGGCCGTCGACGATATCGCCGTCGAGCATCGTCCAGCCACGGTCGGCCAGGTAGTCGTGCACGAAGCTGCCGTGGTCGTGGTTGCCGGCCACCGCCCAGCGGTCGAGGTCCTCGAAGGCCGAGGTGACCGAGTCGAGCGAGAACGCCTCCCAGGTGCTGCCGGTGGAGGTGTCGTCGCCGCCGTCGAAGACGGCCGTCGCGCCGGCCGCGTCGCCGATCGCCCGGGCCACCGGGTCCATGCCGATGTTGTCGTGGCGGTCGGAGACGAACACGACCACGGTCTCGCCCTCCTCGGGTTGGCGCAGCGGGAGGCTCGCGGCGCGCTCGGCGGCGTCGGCGTAGAACTCCTTGCTGGTGTCGTAGGTGTCGATCGCGCTCGCCACGAGCCGGCGGGTCTGGCCGGTGGTGACGTCGCCGCTGACCTGGACGCCGTCGAGCTCCTCGGGCAGGGGTACGCCGGCGCCGAGGAACTCGCCCAGCGTCTGCCACTCGCCCTCGCCCTCGGTGGGCGGATCGGCCTGCCAGGGCTGCCACAGCGCCAGCGCGAGGGCGACGACGGCACCGGTCGCGATCGCGGCCTGCGGGAGGCGCACCCGGCTGCGGAGCTCACTGCGGCGGCGCGCCCCGATGGCCAGCCAGATGCCGACCGGCACCAGGCCCAGCACGGCACCGCGGAGCGCGGCGGCGAGCGCCATGCCCTGCACCGCGTCGGTGACCCGCTCCACCTGGCTGTCGGGCTGGGTGCCCAGCAGCGCGTAGCGCTGGACGAGCTCACCGGTGGACGTCACCTCGGTCTTGCCGAGCTGGATCTCCACGCCGATCGGGCTGCCGGCGTCGATCCGCACGTCGGGCAGCACCGGGCCGGTGTGCAGCACCGCCCAGCCGCTGAGGTCCGGCTGGACCTCGGCCTCGTGGCTGGCCAGCACGATGGTGCGGCTGCTGGTGAGGAAGAGGACGAGCGCCGCCAGGACGGCACACACCAGCCAGGTCCCGGCCAGCGCCAGGACCTGGAGGGTTCGCTGCCGGCTCGGGGTCAACGGACCCGGCGCGCCTCGGCGATCGCGTAGAGGGCGACGGACGCCGCGACGCCGGCGTTGAGGGACTCCAGGTGGTTGGCCATCGGGATCGACACGAGCTGGTCGCAGGTCTCGCTCACCAGCCGGCCCAGGCCGTCGCCCTCGGAGCCGACCACCAGGACGAGCGGGCCGTCGGCGAGGTCGAGGTCCGGGAGGCTGACGTCGCCGTCGGCGGCCAGGCCGACGACCATGCAGCCCGCGTCCTGGTAGGCCTTGAGCTGACGGGTCAGGTTGACCGTCTGGGCGACCGGGATCCGAGCAGCCGCGCCGGCGCTGGTCTTCCAGGCGGCGGCGGTCATGCCGGCCGCGCGCCGCTCGGGGATGACCACGCCGTGCGCGCCGAATCCGGCCGCGCTGCGGATGATCGCGCCGAGGTTGCGCGGGTCGGTGACGTGGTCGAGCGCGACGATCAGCGGCTTCTCGGCGTTGACCGCGGCGGCGTCGAGCAGGTCGTCGGGGTGGGCGTACTCGAACGCCGGCACCCGCGCGGACAGGCCCTGGTGGGCCAGCCCACCGGTCATCCGGTCCATCTCGTTCTTGGAGACCTCGAGCAGCTTGATGCTGTGCTCGGCCGCGAGCGCGAACGCCTCGCGCAGGCGACCATCCCGCTCGGCGCCCTCGGAGACGTAGAGCGCGTCGACCGGCACGCCCTCGCGCAGCGCCTCCACGACCGAGTTGCGCCCGACGATCCACTCGGCGTCACCGGTGGTCTTGCGCTTCGGCCGTCGGGCGGCCTCCTTCTCGGCGCGCTTCGCGGCCTTGTGGGCCTGGTGGTAGGGCCGGTCCTTGGCCTTGGGCGTGGGGCCCTTGCCCTCGAGACCGCGGCGCACCCGGCCCCCCGAGCCCGCGGTCGGGTTGCCCTTGCTGCTCTTGCGGATCGCGCCCTTGCGCTGGCTGTTGCCTGCCACGTCAGTGTCCTTTTCGGTGGTCGAGTAGCGCCACGTCAGCGCTCGTCCCGTTGGTCGGGTAGCCCGCGAGGACCGGCGCACTCCGCTCGCCACGGCGCGCCCTGCTCGCCGGTCGAGCAGCCCGCCCGCCACGGCCCGCCCCGCTCGCCGGTCGAGTAGCCCGCGAGGAACGAGCGGGCGTATCGAGACCCAGTCATGACGAGGAGAGGCTCCACTTCGGGCCGTCGGGGGTGTCCTCGACCTCGATGCCGGCGGCCTTGATCCGGTCGCGGATCGCGTCGGCGGTGGCGAAGTCCTTGGCCGCACGGGCCTGCGCCCGCTGCTCGAGCAGGCCGGCGACGAGCACGTCGACCGCGTCCACGAGCACCTGGTCGTCGCCGCTCGCCCCCCAGGCCGGGTCGGCCGGGTCGAGCCCGAGCACGTCGAGCATCGCGAGCACCTGCCCGGCGTACGCCGTCGCGTCGTGTGCCCCGTCGCTCAGCGCCACGTTGCCCCGCCGCACGGTGTCGTGGACGACCGCGATCGCCGCCGGCGTCCCGAGGTCGTCGTTCATGGCGGCCACGAAGGCCTCGGGCAGCTCGGCGCGCTCGGTGGTCCCGGCACGACCGAGGAAGCTCTCGATGCGGCGGAAGCCCGCCGCGGCCTCGTCGAGGGCCTCGAAGCTGAACTCGACGTGGCTGCGGTAGTGCGCCGAGACGAGGTAGTAGCGCAGCTCGATGCCGCGGTAGCGCTGGAGCACCGACGGGATCGTCAGCGAGTTGCCCAGTGACTTGCTCATCTTCTCGCCGGCGGTGGTGATCCACGCGTTGTGCATCCAGTACGACGCGAAGGGCCGCCCGGCCGCGCGCGACTGGGCCTGCTCGTTCTCGTGGTGCGGGAAGCGCAGGTCGACGCCGCCGCCGTGGATGTCGAAGGCGGGGCCGAGATACTTGCCGGCCATCGCCGAGCACTCGATGTGCCAGCCCGGCCGGCCCCGGCCCCACGGGCTGGGCCACGAGGCGGTCTCGGGCTCGGGCGCCTTGCGGCCCTTCCAGAGCGCGAAGTCGCGCGGGTCGCGCTTGCCGCGGGGGTCGGCGTCGGTCGCCGCCTCCATGTCGTCGACCTTCTGCCGGGTCAGCTCGCCGTACTGCGGCCACGAGCGGACGTCGAAGTAGACGTCGCCCGAGCCGTCGGCCGCGGCGTAGGCGTGGCCCTTCTCGATCAGCTCCTCGATCAGCTCGACCATCTCGGGCACGTGCCCGGTGGCGCCGGGCTCGTAGGTCGGCGGCGCCACGTTGAGGGCGTCATAGGCCCGGTCGAGCTCGCGCTTCATCCGGGCGGCGTGGGCGTACCACGGCACACCCTCGGCCTCGGCCTTGGCGAGGATCTTGTCGTCGATGTCGGTGACGTTGCGGATGAAGGTGACGTCGTAGCCGAGCCGGCGCAGCCAGCGCTGGAGCACGTCGAAGTTCACGCCCGAGCGGACGTGGCCGACGTGCGGCTCGGACTGCACGGTCAGACCGCAGACGTAGACGCCCGCCTTCCCCTCCTCGAGGGGAACGAAGTCACGGACTTCGCGGGTCGCGGTGTCGTACAGCCTGAAGGTCACGCCGCAATTCTAGGGTGGACCGGTGCGCCTCCTGACATCCACGATCCTCACCGCCGTGCTCCTGACCTCGGTCCTCACCGGGCTCCCGGCCGCCGCGGCCCCGGCGCAGCAGATCTCGTTCACGCGCTTCGACGCCCCGACGGGGCTCGAGCGGCTCGCCCCCGGCGTGAACCGCGCGGCCTGGAAGTCCCGCTGGACCTCCCCGGGCTTCCCGCTCACCCGGCTCATCGCGTCGTGGTCGGCCCGCACGCCCGGCCACAGCAAGGTCCGGATCGAGGTGCGCGGGCGCACCGGCGCCACCACGTCGAGCTGGGACACGCTGGCGATCTGGGCCAACGGCGACAAGCACGTGCGGCGTACGACGGTCTCCGGCCAGGCCGACGACCTCGGCTCGGTCAACGTCGACACGTGGGTGGTGCCGGGCGGCGTCACGTCCTTCCAGCTGCGCGTGACGATGGTCCGCCGCGCCGGCCAGCAGGCCTCCCCGCGCGTCGAGATGGTCGCGGCGATGGCCTCGGCGCTGCCGTCGGTCGACGGCGTCGCCACCTCCGAGCCCGGCGTCGCCAGCGTCCCCGGCGGCACCGTGCTCGACGTGCCGCGCTACTCGCAGATGGTGCACACCGGACACTCCCCGGAGTACGGCGCGGGCGGCGAGGCGTGGTGCTCGCCGACCTCGACCTCGATGGTGCTGGGCTACTACGGCGCGTTGCCCAAGCCGAAGGCCTACCGCTGGGTCGGCACCGGCCACGGCGACCCGTGGGTCGACCACGCCGCCCGGATGACCTACGACCACGGGTACCGCGGCACCGGCAACTGGCCCTTCAACACGGCCTACGCCTCGACGCTGATCGGTCCGGGCGGCACCGCCTTCGTCACCCGGCTGCGCTCGCTGCGCGAGGCCGAGCGCTTCATCACGAAGGGCATCCCCGTGGTCGCCTCGATCGCCTTCGGCCGGGGCGAGCTCACCGGCGCCCCGATCTCCTCGACCGCCGGCCACCTGCTGGTGATCGTCGGCTTCACCGAGACCGGTGACGTCGTCGTCAACGACCCCGCGGCACCCACGCGGGCCGGCGTGCGGCGCACCTACGACCGCGGCCAGTTCGAGGACGCCTGGATCCCCGCCTCGGGTGGCACGGTCTACGTCATCGCCGACGCCGCCCACCCGCTGCCGAGGTCGCCGGGCAGCTGGTGAGCAGGGCCGTCAGTCCTCCGGCTCCTCGGCCGTGAAGGAGACGGTGTGCCAGCCGGACGCCCCGTCCGGCGCCGGCTCCTGCTCCTCGCCGGTCTGCACCACGCCCGTGCTGTCGACGGCGCGCACCCGGGCGACGTGGTCGCCGGGCTCGAGCCCGACCGCGAGCGTCCACTGGACCCAGGTGTCGACGTTCGGCACGCGGGCGAGCCGGGCCGGCACCCAGTCGCCGTCGTCGATGCTGACCTCGACGCCGCTGATCCCGGTCTGCTGGGCCCAGGCGACACCCGCGATCCGCATGCCGTCGGCGACGTCGATGCGCGAGGCGATCTTGACCGGGCCCAGCTCGGACCAGCCGTTCTCGGTCCAGTAGGCGGAGATGTCGGCGAAGCGGGTGACCTTGAGGTCGACCACCCACTTGCAGGCCGACACGTAGCCGTAGAGCCCGGGCACGACCGTCCGCACGGGGAAGCCGTGCTCGATCGGCAGCGGCTTGCCGTTCATCGCGACGGCGAGCATCGCGTTGCGGTCGTCGGTCAGCGCGGCCAGGGGCGTGCCGCACGTCCAGCCGTCGTCGGAGGTCTGGAGCACGGCGTCCGCGCCCGCGTGGACACCGGCCACGCGGAGCAGGTCGGCGATGCGCACGCCGCTCCACCAGGCGTTGCCGACGAGGTCGCCCCCCACCTCGTTGGACACGCAGTTGAGCGTGATCCAGGCCTCGGTGAGCTCGCGGTCGACCAGGTCCTGGTAGGTCAGCACCACCTCGCGGTCGACCATCCCGTGGATGCGCAACCGCCAGTTCGCGGGCTCCACCGCCGGGACCGCGATCGCGGTGTCGATCCGGTAGAAGCGGTCGGTCGGCGTCATCCACGGCGGCATCCCGGGCACGCCGACGGACACCCCTCGCGGCACGCTCGGCTGCGTCACGCCGGGCAGCCGGACCAGCCGGCGCGCCTCCTCGACCCGCCGCCGGCCGGTGCTCGCGACGCGTCCGGCC
>JAEZKN010000171.1 GCA_023415395.1 Actinomycetes bacterium | reverse complement strand
CCTCGTGGCGGCGGGCAGCCACGACGCGAAGGGCGTGGTCCGCCACCTCACCGAGTCGGTCGCGCCGCCGCAGGTCGCCGCCTCCCCGACGACCGTCCGCACCGACGTCCCGACCACCACCGGCGGCCTGCCGGTGGACGTCGGCGGCGGCACCGCGGACGGCACCGCGCCCGGCACCACCTCCCAGGGGGAGGAACGCCGGGGGCGGAACCCGCAGGACGCACGCCCCGGTGCCACGGACGGCATCCCCGACCGAAGCGTCGAGTCCTCCCGGACGGCCGCCGGCCGAGCCGGCGGGCTCGACGTGATGATGTGAGGAGGTTCCCGTGTCGATCCCCGCGACCGAGGGCGTGACGAGCACTGGCTTCTACCAGCCCTCGACGCAGACCCCCGGCACCAGCGAGGACAAGCAGATGTTCCTCGAGCTGCTGGTCGCCCAGCTGCGCTACCAGGACCCGATGAACCCGGCGGACTCCGGCGAGTTCCTCGCCCAGTCCGCGCAGTTCACCGCCCTGGAGAAGATGCAGGACGTCGCCGACCAGACCGCCGCGCTGCTCGCGGCCCAGGTCTCGTTCGGCGCGACCGGACTGGTCGGCCGCTACGTCAGCTACCTGGACGAGAACGGCGACCCGCACACCGGCCAGGTCGGCTCGGTGAGCTACGACGTCACCGGGCCGACGCTCAACGTCGACGGCCAGACGGTCTCGCTCGGCCAGGTCCAGACCGTGTCCGCCACCCCGATCACCCCCGACCCCATCCCCTGACCGGAAGGTTGCACCCCCATGCTCCGCTCCCTCTTCGCCGGCATCAGCGGCCTGCGCGTGAACCAGACCATGCTGGACGTCACCGGCAACAACATCGCCAACGCCAACACGACGGGCTTCAAGGCGAGCAGCACCGTCTTCTCCGACACCCTCAGCCAGATGCTGACCGCCGGCTCCGCCGGTGGCGGCGAGCGTGGGGGCAGCAACCCGATCCAGGTCGGCCTGGGCGTGCAGATCGCCGCCACGCCCACCAACTTCACCCAGGGCGCGGCGCAGACCACCGGCCGCCCCACCGACCTGATGATCCAGGGCGACGGCTTCTTCGTGGTGATGGCCGGCGACGAGCGCCTCTACACCCGGGCCGGAGCGTTCACCTTCGACGAGACCGGCATGCTGGTGACTCCGAGCGGCATGCGCGTCCAGGACGTCAACGGCGACGACATCGTCGTCGACTTCGAGGACCTGCAGTCCTACAGCATCGGCAAGGACGGCGTCATCCGCGGCGTCGACACCGACGGCGACCCGTGGGAGGGCCCGACGATCGCGATCGCCGACTTCCCGAACCCGCTGGGCCTGGAGAAGGCGGGAGACACGACCTTCCGCGCGTCGCCCAACTCCGGCGACCCGACGATCGACGGCCCCGGCGTCGAGGGCAACGGCGTCCTCGTGGCCGGCACCCTGGAGATGTCGAACGTCGACCTGGCCGCGGAGTTCACCAACCTGATCCTCGCCCAGCGCGGCTTCCAGGCCAGCTCCCGCGTGATCACCACCTCCGACCAGGTGCTGGAGGACCTGGTCAACATCAAGCGCTGACCGCACCGGCGCCGCAGCTCCTGAAATCGGCCGCCCCCAACCCCTCAAGTCGGGTCGGGGGCGGCCGATCAGTCTCACCGAGAAGCCATGGAAGGCATCTCGGCAACGCACAAGGACGGTGCACGCATGATCACACTCACGCGACTCTCGGGATCGGTGTTCGCCCTGAACTCCGACCTGATCGAGCGCGTCGACGCGACCCCCGACACGGTGGTGACCCTCGTCGACGGCAAGAAGTACGTCGTCACCGAGTCCCTCGACGAGGTCGTCGACTCGGTGCGCCGCCACCGCGGCGAGGTGCTCGCCCTGAGCTCCTACCTCGAGGCCGACAACTGGGGCGCGTCGGTGACGAGCACCGCACCGCGCCTCGGCACGGTCAGCGAGCACCCTGCGAGCCGAGGTCGGGTCGCCCGGACGGAGTCCTGACGTGGATCCGGCAACCCTGATCGGCGTCCTGCTGGCGCTGGTCATCGTGGTGATCGCCAACATGATGGAGGGCGGCGACCCCACCGCGCTCATCCTCATCCCGCCGATGCTGCTGGTCTTCGGCGTGACGCTGCTGATCTCGATGGCCGGCGGCACCATCGCCGACACCAAGGGCGCCTTCAAGGGCCTCAAGCGGGCGTTCACCGCCCCGGCCGCGGGGCCGGCCGACCTCATCCCCGAGATCGTCTCCCTCGCCGAGAAGGCGCGCCGCGAGGGCCTGCTCTCGCTCGAGGACGCGCTGCAGACCGTCGAGGACCCGTTCCTGGCCCGTGCGCTGACCCTGGCCATCGACGGCACCGACCCCGAGGAGCTCCGCGAGATCCTCGAGGCCGAGATCGACGCCCAGGCCAACGACGACAAGCAGGCCGCCAAGTTCTGGACCGCCGCCGGCGGCTACGCGCCGACGATCGGCATCGTCGGCACGGTCATGGGCCTCGTGCACGTCCTCGAGTCGCTGGCCAACCCCGAGGAGCTCGGGCACCTGATCGCCGGCGCCTTCGTCGCGACCCTGTGGGGCGTGCTGTCGGCCAACGTCATCTTCCTGCCCGTCGCGGCCCGCCTGAAGCGTCTCGCCGAGCTCGAGGTCCACCGGATGGAGCTGATCGTCGAGGGCGTCGCCGCCGTCCAGGCCGGCTCCAACCCGCGCATCGTGGCCCAGCGGCTCTCCTCGCGCCTGCCCGCCGAGCAGCGACCCGAGGCGGCCTGACCATGGCCGGACGCCGGGGGGGCCGCCACCAGGAGGAGGAGCACGAGAACCACGAGCGCTGGCTCGTGACCTACGCCGACATGCTCACGCTCCTCATGGTGCTGTTCATCGTGATGTTCGCGATGAGCCAGGTCGACGAGCAGAAGTTCAACGCGCTGCGGGCGGGCCTCGCCGAGGGATTCGGCCCCAGCAGCTCGTTCATGCAGGGCTCGAGCTCGCTGCTCGAGAACCAGCCGAACCTGGCCGAGCAGAGCGTGGTCAGCACGCAGGTCTTCGACTCCGACGCAGCCGCCGCCGGCGCCGAGGCCGCGGGCACCGCACGGCGCGAGCTGGCCCGCCTCGAGGCGATCCGGGAGGACGCCGAGCAGCTGTTGCGCGAGCAGGGCCTCGGCCAGGACGTGAAGATGTCCATCGACGACCGCGGCCTGGTCATCAGCCTGGTCTCCCGGCACGTCGTGTTCGAGAACGACGTCGCGGACCTGAGCCCGCGGGGCGAGCGGGTCGTCGACGCGCTCGCGCCGGTGCTGCGCCAGCTCCCCGACGACCTCCGCGTCGACGGGCACACGAACCAGGTGCAGGTCAGCCCCCGGTACTACGCCACCGACTGGGACCTCTCGGCAGCGCGCGCGGTCACCGTGCTGCGCCGGCTCGACGAGGTCGGCCAGGTGCCGGCAGACCGGCTCTCGGTGGCGGCCTTCGGTCACGAGCGACCGCTCGTCGACCCCAGCAAGCCCGGATCGCAGCAGGTGAACAAGCGCGTCGACATCGTCGTGCTCTCCCCGATCGCCGAGGAGTCGCGTGCCCTGCTCGACGACTTCGCCCGGGCCGGAGAGGAGCCCCAGCCATGACGGTCACCGAGATGCCGAAGACCGCCGAGGAGATCGCCGGGTCCGAGCAGCCGAAGTCCCGCGGGAGGAAGGCCCTCGTCCTCGTCCTCGCGGTGGCGCTGGTGGCCGGCGCGGCCTGGTTCTTCCTGCTCCGCGGCGGCGACGGCCCGGTGGAGCCGAAGCCGGGCGAGATGCTGCCGCTGGAGTCGACCCAGATCAACCTCGCGGGCGGGCACTACCTCAAGCTCGGCATCGCCCTGCAGCTGACCGAGGGCGCCCACGAGGTCGACGGGAGCAAGGCCCTCGACGCCGCGATCGAGCTGTTCAGCGGCCGCGACGTCGACGACCTGGCCAAGGCCGGGACCCGGCAGACGCTCAAGAAGAAGCTCACCAGCGAGCTGGACCACCGGTACCACGGCGACGTGATGGAGGTGTACTTCACCGAGTTCGTGACCCAGTAGCGGAAACCGGAGGCGCACATTCCCTCAGGTCGGTCCTCGCGGGGCCGATCTGCTCGGCGTGCTCCTCTCGGCGGGCCCTGCGCACCCCGACGCGTCCTCGGACGGTCGGGGACACCGGCGCGCCGCCGACGCGGTGCCCTACGACTTCCGTCGACCCATCCAGCTCTCCCGCGAGCACTCGCGGATGCTGCAGCTGGCCTTCGACGGGTTCGCCCGCCAGGCCACGACCGTCTTCACCTCGGCGCTGCGCACCGTCTGCGCGGTCCACCTGGTCTCCGTCGAGCAGCGGACCTACGCCGAGTACGTCGACTCGCTGCACGCCACGACCTACCTGACGATGTTCTCCGCCGAGCCGATCCACGCCCGCGGGGTGCTCGAGGTCCCGCTGGCCGCGGTGATGACCTCGATCGACCACATGCTCGGCGGCTCCGGCCCCGACCAGCAGCCCGAGCGCCCGCTCAGCGAGATCGAGTCGGCGGTCGCGCGCAGCCTGATCGAGCGGCTGCTCGGCGAGATGCGCTACTCGATGGCTGGCGTCCTGCCCCTCGAGCCGGTCGTCACGGGCGTCGAGTACAGCCCGCAGTTCGCCCAGGTGGCGAGCGCCGCGGACGTCATGGTCGTCGCGGTCCTCGAGCTGCGCATCAACGACCGCGCGTACCCCATCACCGTCTGCCTGCCCTTCGGCGGCCTCCTCCCCCACCTGGTCCGCGCGTCGGCCCCGGTGCCGGTCTCGGACCGCGAGCGGGCCCAGCAGGCGCGGGCCACCGCGCAGCTGCTCGCGGGCTTCCAGCGCGTCCCCGTCCCCGTCGCGGTGCGGGTCCGCCCGACCACCCTCGGGCCGGACGACCTGGCCATGCTGCAGATCGGCGACGTGATCCGCCTCGACCATCCCGCCGCGGCGCCGCTCGAGGTCGTCGTCGACGGCACCACGTTCGCGCACGCCACCGCCGGGACCCGTGG
>JAEZKN010000311.1 GCA_023415395.1 Actinomycetes bacterium | reverse complement strand
GCGGGTGGGCTCGTAGATGTGTAAATGAGACGGCCCGGCGGCCGCGCCGAGGCCCCGGCGCGGACCCGTCCGCGAGCGCACCCGCCGCTGGACGTTCCTCGTGCCGTCGGCGTACGCCGCCGGGGGCATCGCCCGCACCACCTCGATCACCGCCAACACGCTCGTCGAGCGGGGCCACGAGGTCAGCGTCATCACGCTCTCGCGGTCCTCGGAGCACCCGGCGTTCGCCTTCGACCCGCGCGTGCGGCTGGTGCCGCTGCACGACCGCTACGACCCCGCGCACCCCGACCGCCCGCGACCGGTCCCGCGCAAGGACCCGCAGGCCCGGCGCCGGATCCGCAGGCTGGACGAGATGCCCTCCCGGCTGGTCGCGGACGAGCAGGCGCGGCAGACGTTCACGGCGTATGTCGACAAGCGGCTCGAGGAGGAGCTCTCGGCGCTGCCGCCGGGCGTGGTCGTCTCCACGCGGCCGGAGTTCGGCGTCGCCGCCACCTGGTGGGCGCACCGGGACTCGATCCTGGTCCACCAGGAGCACCTGTCGTTCCTCCCCCGCCCCGAGCCGCTGCGCGCGGCGCTGCGGCGGGTCGCGACCGGTGCGGGTGGCCACCGCCGGCTGGATGCGCTCCTGACCCTGACCCAGGCCGACCTGGAGCGCTGGCAGGAGTACGTCGACGACCCGTCCCTGCGGATGGCCGCGATCCCCAACCCGACGCCGTTCACCGTGGGCGAGCCCGCTCCCCTGACCGAGCCGGTCGTGATCGCCGCCGGCCGGCTGAGCAAGCAGAAGGGCTTCGAGCGGCTGGTCGAGGCGTGGATCCCGCTCGCGGCCTCGCACCCCCAGTGGCAGCTGCGCATCTACGGCGACGGGCCGCAGCACAAGGTGCTGGCCGAGGCGGTGGCGGCAGCCGGCGTCGGCGACCGCATCCTGCTGGCCGGGGTCACCCGCGAGTTCGAGCGGGAGCTCGCCGCCGCCTCGGTCTACGCGATGTCCTCGCGCTTCGAGGGCCTGCCGATGGTCCTGCTCGAGGCGCTGAGCAAGGGCGTCCCCCCGGTCTCCTTCGACTGCCCCGAGGGGCCGCGTCAGCTCATCCGCAGCGGCGAGAACGGCCTGCTCGTCCCCCAGGGCGACATCGAGGGTCTCACCGAGGCCCTGCGCTCGCTCATGGACGACCCGGAGCGTCGGCGCGCCCTCGGCGCCGCCGGCCTGGACACCGCCCGCGGGTTCGAGGCCCCCGCCGTCGTCGACCGCTGGATCGAGCTGGTCGAGGACATCGACGCGGACCGCCCGTAGCGGGCTCGGCGGCTCGTCGCAGCTTCACCATGTGATGCAGGCGAAGCAGCACTTCCCACGGCATGCCCGCCATGGGAGGTGCAGGTTCACCGTCCTACCGTGGTGAACCCGAGGACAGAGTGACGCGATCCGCGTCAGCCCGACGACCCGCGCCTGCCCGGCTTGTCGCGCAGCACCATCGGCGCCATCACCTCGAGCGCCCGCTCGAGCAGGGCGCTGTCGCTGACCTCGTCGGGCGAGACGCCGTCGGAGCGGTACGCCGGCGTCAGGTCGTCGAGCGAGCCGACGACCGGGTAGCCCGCCTCGCGCACGGCGTCGAGCATCTCGGCCTGGATCTCGGCGATGCGGGCGCGGTAGCGCTCGGGAACCGTGATCGGGCCGCCGGCCTGGCGCTGCACCAGCTCGCGCTGGGCCAGCCGCCGCTTGACCTGGCGCGTGTAGACCGGCCACGGCACGTCGTCGGGCAGGGAGGAGACGATCCGCCGCAGCAGCTCGGTCTCCACCGCGCCGAGCGAGGGGTTCCGGGTCGCCGCCGGCAGGTCGTAGTCGATCTCCGGCAGCCCGGCCGCCTCGCGGAACCGCTGCCACAGCACGTCCGGGTCGGCGCCCGGCGGCGGGACGGTCACCAGCAGCAGGTTCTCGGCGCCGACGTGCTTGGCCCAGCGCCGGGCGATCGTGACCAGGTTCTGGCCGCGCCAGAAGCCACGGGCCGCGCCGGGGCCGGTCCACCCGGCGAGCGCGGCGTCGAGGAACTCGGCGTAGGACTCGGTGTCGCCGTTCTTCACGCCCTCCTGCCACGCGGCGGGCAGCTGCCGGCCGAGGTCGCGGCAGGTGATGACCGCGCGCAGCGGCCGGCCGGGGAAGGAGGTCACGGCCTGCTTCACGACGGTCTGCTTGGAGCCTCCGAGGATCTCGTGCGAGACCAGCACGGGTCCGCGGTGCCGCCCGACCTCGGCGACCAGCCCCTCCCAGGCGCCGTCGGCGGCCGCGTAGCTGTGCCCGCGGAAGCCGCCGTCGCGCAGGCCCAGCACCTCGATGAAGTGGCTCGGGTTGGAGCCCGGGTAGAGGTAGCCGGCCTTCCGCAGCCGCTCGCGGTTGTGCGACAGGATCCCCTGGAGCGACGTCGTGCCGCTCTTGGGCGTGCCGAGGTGGAAGGTCAGCGCGTCGTTCATCGCTGCCACACCCGGCTCCACAGGGACCGCGGCCGGCTCAGCTCGGCCACCTGCGCCTCGAGCTCCTTGTTCGCCGCCTTGAGCTCGGCGATCTGCTGCCGGTCGTCCCGCACGCGCAGCAGCATCGCAGCCAGCACGTCGGGCAGGCCGGCCAGCTCGTCCTCGGCCGCCACGTCGTCGGGGTGCGGCGTGCCCTCGGGGGGTACGGCGGGCAGCAGCTCGGCCAGGTCGCCGTGGACCCGGTAGCCGTCGGTCTCGACCAGCTCGATCCACGTGCGGGCCACCCCGGCCAGCTGCTCGGCGACGGGGGCGGGCGCGACCGGCTTGCGCGAGCGGACCTTGCTCAGCATCGTCTGGGCGAACCAGCGCTTGGCGACCAGCGAGTACCACGGCTGCTCCAGGCGCCCGTCCAGCGCGGTGACCACCTGGCGCAGCAGCGCGATCTGCGGGGTCCCGAGGGACTCGTTGCTGCCCGGCACCGTCGAGGTGTCGATGGCGTCGGACGGGAAGTCGATCGCCTCCGCGAACCGCCGCCAGAGCACCTCGGGGTCGGCCCCGCCGGCGGGACTGACCACGACGTGCGTGCGCTCGGGCGGGACGTGCGGACGCCAGCGGTCCAGCAGCCAGGCGAGGTTCTGGCCGCGCCAGAAGCCGGCCATCACGCGGTCGCCCGGCTCGGGCAGCGACGCCAGCTGTCGCTCGGCGAAGTCCGCGAACGACTCGGGGTTGCCGTTCTTGACCGCCTCCTGCCACTGGGCGGTGAACATCCGCCCGATGTTGCGCACGGTCACGACCAGGTGGACCTCGAAGCCGCCGAGCTGCGCCGTGATCTCCTCGACCTGCGCCGGCGACGCGGCCCCGAAGATCTCGTGGCTGATGACCACGGTCCGCTCGAGGTCACGCCCCCGCTGCAGCATCGCGGCGAACGTGCCGTCGACGTCCTCCCGGCGCAGCCCCCAGTGCTCGGGGTTGCCGGCCATCTCGACGGCAGCGTGGAACATGCCCTCCTGCTGCACGTACGGGTAGGCGTACCCGTGCTCCTTCAGCGCAGCGCGGTTGCCGCCCATGACCGACTGGAGGAACGTCGAGCCGCTCTTCGGCAGCCCGATGTGCAGGTAGAGGCGTTGCGCCAAGTCAGGATCCCAGCTTGTAGTCCTTGAGCAGGCTCCGGCCGATGATCATCTTCTGGATGTCGCTGGTGCCCTCGCCGATGAGCATGAACGCCGCTTCGCGGTAGAGGCGCTCGATCTCGTACTCCTTGGAGTAACCGTAGCCGCCGTGGATCCGGAACGAGTCGGACACCACCTCGTTGCAGTACTCCGAGGCGAGCATCTTGGCCATGCCGGCCTCGACGTCGTTGCGCTCGCCCTTGTCCTTCTGGCGGGCGGCACGGACCATCATCGCGTGGGCGGCCTCGACCTTGGTCGCCATCTCCGCGAGGCGGAACATGATCGCCTGGTGGTCGGCGATCGGCTTCCCGAAGGTCTCCCGCTGCTGGGCGTAGGCGATGGCGAGCTCGAAGGCGCGCAGGCCGATGCCGCACGCGCGGGCGGCGACGTTGACGCGGCCGACCTCGACGCCGTCCATCATCTGGTAGAAGCCCTTGCCGGTCTCCCCGCCCAGGACCTGGTCGGCGGAGATGCGGTGGCCCTCGAAGACCGCCTCGGTGGTGTCGACGCCCTTGTAGCCCATCTTGTCGATCTTGCCGGGGATCGTGAGGCCGGGGGCGACCTCGCCGTACCCGGGCTCCTTCTCCACGAGGAACGTCGTCATGTTCCGGTAGACCGAGTCCTGGCCCTCGTCGGTCTTGACCAGCAGCGCGATCAGCGTGGACGTGCCGCCGTTGGTCAGCCACATCTTCTGGCCGTCGATGACATAGTCGCCCGAGTCGTCCGAGGCCTTCACGGCCTTGGTGCGGATCGCCGAGACGTCCGAGCCCAGGCCCGGCTCCGACATCGAGAAGGCGCCGCGGACCTCGCCGGTCGCCATCCTCGGCAGGTACTTCCTCTTCTGCTCCTCGGTGCCGTGCTGCATGAGCAGGTAGGCCACGATGAAGTGGGTGTTGATGACGCCGGAGACGCTCATCCAGCCGCGCGCGATCTCCTCCACGCACAGCGCGTAGGTCAGCAGCGACTCGCCCAGCCCGTCGTACTCCTCGGGGATCATCAGCCCGAAGATGCCCAGCTCCTTGAGCCCGTCCACGATCTCCTGCGGGTACTCGTCGGCGTGCTCGAGCTCCGTGGCGACCGGCAGGATCTTGTCGTCCACGAAGCGGCGTACCGCCTTGAGGATCTCCTGCTGCTCCTCGGTGAGACCGTCGGTCTGGCAAAGGCGACCCATGGGGATCCTTCCGTGACGAGTGCGTGGACCGGCAGTGATGCTATCCCCCGGCTACCCGTGAGTATCCGCGGTGTGACCTACTCGTCAGCGCCCGCGCAGCCGCGCCCTCACCCTGCCCAGCGCCGTGGTCGGGCCCACCTTGATCTCGCCCGTACGCCGTTCGGCGAGCGCCGTCCCACGCTCGGCCAGCATCGTGGCCAGCGCCGAGATCGACGCGGCCGCGACGTCGCGCTGCCGCGCGGCCTGCCGCTCGGGCGCGAAGTACCGGTCCTGGCAGGCGAGGTCGTCGAGCGAGCCGACGACGTCGTACCCGCGCAGCCGCTCGACCTGGCGGGCGGTCACCTCCTCGCACCAGTCCCGGTGCTGGACCGGGACCAGGATGCGCTCGCCGTCCTGGGCCCCGAGGACGCCGCGGGCGAAGGAGCGCTTGACGACCTCGCTGTAGACGTAGCGGCGGTGGACCTCCTCGGGCAGCTCCGCGTTGACCCGCCGCAGCACCTCGGCCTGGACCAGGCCGAGGCTGGTGTTGGCCGGCCGGTCCTCCGGCTCGAGCAGGCTGGGGTCGACCCCGAGCACGCGCGCGAAGCGCTCCAGCAGCAGGGTCGGGGCGCTGCCCGACGGCGGGACCGTGACGACGTGCAGCCGCTCGGCCGGCAGGTGCTCGCCCCAGCGCGCGAGCACCGCGGGCGCGTCCAGGTGGATCCACGGGTTGCGGCCCGACCCCTCGCGCTCCTGGCGGCGCAGCCGGCGCAGGTGGCGGCCGAACGGGACGGCGCTGCCCGCCTTGAGCTCCTCCTGCCAGGCCGAGGGCAACCCGCGCGGCAGGTCCCGGACGGTGACGACGACGTGGACCTCGCGCTCGCCGCAGGCCGCGAGCAGCCGCTGGACCTGGTCCGGACCGGACGCCGCGAGCGACTCCTGGCTGTAGACCGCCCGCGAGCCCGTCGCGTCGGCGAGCTGCCGGCTGAAGCGGTCGAGGATGTTGCGGTCGGACTCGTCGTCACGACGGTCGGCGTAGCGGTCCCGCACCACGACCATCAGCTCGAACGACTCGCGCTTGGTGGGCGGCACCAGGTCGAGGCCCGCGTCGCTCAGGCGGTCCCTGCTGTTGAGCAGGGCGGCCTGGAGGTACGACGTACCGGTCTTCTGGAGGCCGACGTGGAGGTACAGCCTGCGGGCGTCTGGCATGCGCCCAAGGATGTCAGCCGGCTCCGCCCGCCAGGAGGGCCGCTCCACCCTCGAGCGCGACCGGGCCGGTCTGCACCGTGACCCGGGAGCGCAGCTTGGTGAGGTCGGCGACGATCATCCGGTTCACGTCGAAGCGGGTGGTCCACGCGCCGGCGGCGTCGCTGACCATGAGCAGCGAGCGCGGCATCCCGGCCGACTTCCACGCGGGCAGGCAGCCCGCGCCACACGCCTGGACCCAGCTGTCCGGGTCGCCCTGGGCGGCGACCGCCCGGGCGAGCGTCCGCTCGCGGCCGCTCGCGGCGTTGTTCGCGGTCATCACCTGGACGTGCACGCCGCGCTCGAGCGCCTTGCGCAGCGAACGGAGCGGTCCGCGCAGGTCGAAGACCGGCGTCCGCACCGCCACGGTCGAGCCGGGCTCGGCGGCGTCGACGGCCGCCAGGAGCGCCTTGACCGCCGCTCGCTTCTCGGGCTTGGTGCCCGTCGGCTTGCTCACCACCGAGGTGATCGTCGTCGGCGCGTCGACCACCCAGGTGAACTCCCCGACCACGGCGTCGTGGTCGGACTTCAGCTCGATCGGGTACTGGTGGGTCGCGGTGAGCTGACCCTCCCCCCGGGCGAAGAGGTAGTCGATGGTGTGGCCGAAGTGGTCGCCGGTCGGGAAGTGCGCGCCCAGCAGGTCGTAGGTGGGGGCCAGCTGGCCCTGCGTGAGCAGGTCCCGGGGGTAGCGCCCGCTGGTGTAGTGGACGTTGAAGTCACCGCCCACCAGCACCGGCCCGCTCGCGGCGAGCTTGTCGACGAGCTTGTTGAGGTTCTTCACCGAGCGGCGCAGCAGGTCGGGCATGCCGCGGGTCGGCGGCGCGACGTGGGTCGAGACGATGCTCACCACGCGGCCGTCGACGCCCTTGAGCGTCACCCAGTTGGCGGTACGCCGGCCGAGCTCGACCACCTTGCCCGGCGGCTTGCCGCGCCAGTTGGAGATCCACTGGTTGCCGGTGGCGACCGGGGTCCAGCGGTCCGTGCGCCAGGCCACCGGCGTGGCCGCGGTGAAGCGGTTGGACGTGTCGCGGTAGAGCTCGTAGCCCGCCGGCGCGAGGAAGTGGTCGTAGCGGAACGGCACCTCGTTGTAGCTGATGAAGTCCGCGCCCAACGACGTCACCGTGCGGGCGTCGCGCTGGAACTTCTCCGGCTTCATCGTGGTGAGGATGTTCGCCTGGACCATCGTCACGGTGGGCTGGCCGACCGGCGGCGGGTCCGTCGGCACCCCGTTGTCCTTGGCGGTGGCGACCGGCGCGGGCGCCAGCACGGAGAGCCCGAGCGCGAGCGCGACGACCGCGCCGACGCCGTACCGACCCACACGTGCACCCATCACCGGCTCCTCTCAACCCCACAAGTCACAGGAATCACACCATCCCCACAAGTCACTGACAAGGGATCGCGGATAACTACAGACCTGTAGTTCTGGAGCGCTCTCTCAGGAGATGTGCGCGGTCGCGCTGACGAAGATGTGGTCGCTGATCCGGCGGGTGGTCGAGGAGGTGTCGCGCCAGTAGCCGCTCCACGTCATGCCGGACCCGACCACCCAGTCGACCGGGATCTGGCCGCCCGGCGGAGCGCACCCGGCACCCCCGCCGTTGGAGTTGACCAGCCCGGCCGGGCCCACGACGTTGCAGTAGAACGGCTCCCGGTCGTTCATGTCGCCGGTGAGGAAGACCGGAAGGCCGGTGGCCTTGAGGTCGGTCATCACCTTCACGAGCGTGGCCATGCCGTTGCGCCGCTCGGTGGCGTAGCGCCCCCCACCCGCGGAGAGGTGCGTGTTGACGACGTAGAACTCCCGGCCGGTCGCGCTCTCGCGCAGCTTGAGGATCGGCGAGGGACGCGGGCGGCCCATGAACGTCACCGTGAAGCTCCGGCCCTCGACGTAGTCGAAGCGGCCGTCGTCGTAGAGGATCGAGTTGTCGGTCTCGGCCGCGCCCCACGCGGTGCCCGGCCACGCGGTCAGGCCGGTGCGCGCGGTGAGCCCTGCGAGCTGGTCGCCCTGGAGCTCCTGGGTGCCGACGATCTCCGCGCCGTGCGCCGCGACCAGGCCGGCGG
>JAEZKN010000279.1 GCA_023415395.1 Actinomycetes bacterium | reverse complement strand
CGAGACGACCACCGCGGCCAGCACGGTCGCGACGGCGGTCGCGCCCGCGATCAGGGCCCATGGCCATCGTCGTCGCGCAGCTCGCGCACCGAGACCGTCCCGGTCAGATCCAGCTTGTTCCATCGGTTCTCCGCGTTCCCGAGCTCGAGCCGCACGGCCTCGAGCACGACGAGGGTCATCAACGTCGAGTAGAGCGGCCAGAGGGGCACCGTCCACACGTGGCGCAGGTCGCCGGGTGCTCGGTCCAGCGCGAGCGACAGCGCCAGGAGAGCCAGCGAGACGGGAATGCCGAGCAGCAGGACCCAGGACCACCAGTCGCCCGGCAGCCAGCCCGCGCCGTCGCTCACCACGAGCCAGACCACCCCCACCACCGCCACGACCTGGAGGAACGGAGCCACCACCTGGGCGACGGTGTTGACGAGCAGGAAGACGCCGAAGGTGCCGTAGCGCGGGTTGCCGACCATCGACCAGTGCATCTCAGTGGCCTGGAGCAGGCCGCGGGCCCAGCGGACCCGTTGGCGCCACAGGCCGCGCACGGTCGAGGGCGACTCGGCGTACACCAGTGCGTCCGGGGCGAACGCCACCTGGAAGCCCGCGCGGTGCACCCGCCAGGTGAGCTCGAGGTCCTCCCCCAGCGTGTCGGTCCGCAGCGGGCCGGCCACGTCGAGCACGTCGCGGCGGTAGGCGCCGATGTTGCCCGACACCACCGGCAGGCAGCCGAGCACGTCGAGCCCGCGGCGCATCAGGCCCGTGCCGACGTGGCTGACGAGCGCGAGCAGGCGGGTCAGCGTGCGGTCGAGGTTCACCGGACGGTCGTTGCCGCACACGGCGCCGATCCGGGGCCCGCGGAAGCCGCGGAGCAGCCGCCCGAGGGTGTCGGGACGGAAGATCCCGTCCGCGTCCACGAGCACCAGCACGTCGCCGTGCGCCGCGGCGATGCCGGTGTTGAGGGCCGCCCCCTTGCCGGCGTTCTCCTGGCGCAGGGCGCGCACCGTGCCGGGATGGTCGGAGGCCAGCCGCCGCATCCGCTCGTAGGTGTCGTCGGTCGAGCCGTCGTCGACGCACACGATCTCCAGGCGGGGGTAGTCGCTGCGCAGGATCGACCGCACGCACTGGTCGATCACGCGCGCCTCCTGGTAGGCCGGGACGACGACGCTCACGCCGGGCGGCTCGCGGAAGAGCGGCCCGTAGCCGGCCGGACCGGCGGACCGGTGGCGGTCACGCACCTCGAAGACCAGGGCGAAGGGCACCGTCGCGAGCCGGAGGATGCCCGCCGCCGCGAGCGGCACGAGGAGCACGAGGACGAGGGCCGCGACGAACGGGACCACGCCTCACCTCGGCCACTCGGCCAGGACGCTCTCCAGGAGCTCGGGCGCGGCCGCCGACAGCGCGCCGAACCGGCTGTTGACCTCGAGAACGACGGGGCTGCCGTCGCCGGCGCGCCGCACGTCCAGGTCGACCGGCCCGACCAGGTCCAGCGCCTCGACCGCGCGGACGGCGAGCGCCGACACGTCCCGCTCGGCGCCGTCGGCCACGCGCACGGCCGACGCGGCGTTGCCGACCCGGCCCTGCTTCAGCTCGGTCTTGCGGAGGACCACCACCCGGCTGCGGCCGGTGAGCGGGGATCGGAACACCTGGGGACTGAACTCCTCCCCGGGCGCGAAGTCCTGGGCCAACCAGGTCGCGTCGACCGCCTGCCAGACCGGGTCCGCGGCGCTGTCCACCACGTGCACCCCGCGTCCGCCACGGCTCACCCGGGGCTTCACGACGACCGGGCCGCCCCAGGCCGTGACGGCGTCGGGGACACCCGGACCCGTGAGCCCGGTGTGTCGGGGCACCGCGACGCCACGCTCGGCCAGCGTCCACATGGTGAGGAGCTTGTCCGCGGCCAGCGCCACCGGTCCGGGGTCCGACAGCACCAACCGTCGGCCGAGCCCGGCGGGCAGGCCGGCGCCCAGGACGGCGAGCCGCGGCAGCTCCTCGGCGACGGTGGGGACGACGAGGTCAGGGTCGATCCGCGCCACCAGCTCGCGCATGGCCAGGTCGTACGCCGGGTCGAGCGCACCCACCACGGGCAGCACGTCGTCGAACCCGGGCACCTCGGCCGGCGCCAGGTCCACGCCGACGAGGCGCGGGCCCGGCCCTTCGGCGCGGCGTACCACCTGCTCGCCGAGCGCCCGGCCCGCCGGGCCGGCTGCTCCGGTGACCAGGATCGTGAGGCGCTCCGAGACGGCGCTCATCTGGCGAGTCTAGGCACGCGGCCGGGCCGGATCCCGGACGCGCGCTCAGACGACGACGTTGACCAGCTTGGGTGCGCGCACGATCACCTTGCGCACCGGGCGGCCGTCGATCGCCTTCACCACGGTCGGGTCGGCCAGCGCGAGTGCCTCCAGGTCCGCCTCGCTGATGTCGGTCGGCACCTCCAGGCGCGCCTTGACCTTGCCCTGGATCTGGACGACCGCGGTCACCGAGTCCTCGACCAGCAGTGCCGGGTCGACGGCCGGCCAGCCGGCCCGGGCGACGGTGGGCTCGTGGCCCAGCCGCTCCCACATCTCCTCGGCGGTGAACGGCGCGACGAGCGACAGCAGGATCGCGACCGCCTCGGCCGCCTCCCGCACCGCCGGGTCCGCGGGTCCGCAACCGGAGTCGATCGCCTTGCGCGTGGCGTTGACCAGCTCCATCACGCGGGCGACCATCACGTTGAACCGGTAGGACTCGATCAGCTCGGCCGCGTCGTGCACGGTGCGGGCGGTGACCCGGCGCAGGGCGACGTCGCCGCCCTCGGCCGGCGTCCCCGCCGGCGAGGTGACGTCGCCCGACAGCCGCCAGGCGCGCTGCAGGAAGCGCAGCGACCCGGACGGCGACATCTCCGCCCAGTCGATGTCGTCCTCCGGCGGGCCGGCGAAGACCAGCGTCAGGCGCACCGCGTCCACCCCGAAGGTCGCAAGTTGCTCCCCCAGACTGACGCCGTTGCCCAGCGACTTGCTCATCTTCTTGCCACGGTTGATGACGAAGCCCTGGTTCAGCTGGGCGGCGAAGGGCTCGCGGGTCTCCAACATCCCCATGTCGGCCAGGACCTTGGTGAAGAAGCGCGCGTACAGCAGGTGCAGCACGGCGTGCTCGACGCCGCCGACGTAGATGTCGGCCGGCATCCAGGCGTTCGCCTTGGCGACGTCGAAGGGACCGTCGGTGTAGTCCGGCGAGCAGTAGCGCAGGAAGTACCACGAGGAGTCCACGAAGGTGTCCATCGTGTCGCTGTCGCGCTTGGCGGGACCGCCGCACGTCGGGCACTCGACGTCGACCCACTCGTGGGCCGCGGCCAGCGGCGAGACGCCCTTGGGCTTGAGGTCCGCCCCACGCAGCTCGGGCAGCTCCAGCGGCAGCTGCTCGTAGGGCACGGCGACCTCGCCGTCCCGCTCGCAGTGGATGATCGGGATCGGCACGCCCCAGTAGCGCTGGCGGCTCAGCAGCCAGTCGCGCAGCCGGAAGTTGACCGTCCCCCGCCCGGTGCCGTCGGCCTCCAGCCGCTCGATGATCGTGTGGATCCCGGTCGCCTTGTCGGTGATGCCGTCCAGCGGGCCGGAGTTCACGTAGACCCCGTCGCGCGTGGTCGCGACGTAGGTCTCCTCCGGGTCGTCCTCGCCGGTGTCGACGACGCGGCGCACCGGCAGGTCGAACTTCTGGGCGAAGTCCAGGTCGCGCTGGTCGTGCGCGGGCACGGCCATGATCGCGCCGGTGCCGTAGTCGGCCAGCACGTAGTCGGCCGCCCAGATCGGGATCCGCTCGCCGTTGACGGGGTTGACGGCGTGGACGCCCAGGAAGACGCCGGTCTTCGGGCGCTCGGTCGACAGCCGGTCGATCTCGGTGGCCTTGCGGACGTCCTCCAGGTAGGCGTCGTACGCCGCGCGGTGCTCGTCGGTCACCAGCTCCGCGGCCAGCTTCGCGTCGGCGGCGACGACCATGAACGTCGCGCCGTAGAGCGTGTCGGGCCGCGTGGTGTAGACGGTGATCGGCTCGTCGCGACCCTCGACCCGGAAGTCGACATGGGCGCCCTCGGAGCGTCCGATCCAGTTGCGCTGCGCCGTGACGACGCGCGTGGGCCAGGTCGGCTCCAGGTCGTCCAGGCAGTCCAGCAGCTCCTGGGCGTACTCGGTGATCTTGAAGTACCACTGGGTCAGGTCGCGCTTGGTGACCTCGGCGCCGCAGCGCTCGCACCGGCCGTCGACGACCTGCTCGTTGGCCAGCACGGTCTGGTCGTTGGGGCACCAGTTGACCGGGCTGTTCTTGCGGTAGGCCAGGCCCCGCTCGCGGAACTTCAGGAACAGCCACTGGGTCCAGCGGTAGTACTCCGGGTCGGAGGTGTGCAGCCGGCGCGACCAGTCGAAGGAGATGCCGAAGCGCTTGAACGACTCGTACTGCGTCTCGATGTTGGCGTAGGTGTAGGTCGCCGGGTGCTCGTCGTTGCGGATGGCGGCGTTCTCCGCCGGCAGGCCGAAGGAGTCCCAGCCCATGGGGTTGAGGACCTCGAAGCCGCGCTGCCACCAGTAGCGCGCGATCACGTCGTGCAGCGCCGTGACCTCGGCGTGGCCCATGTGCAGGTCGCCGCTGGGGTAGGGGAACATCGTCAGCGCGTACTTCTTCTCGCGCGGTGAGTCGTCGTCGGCGCGGAAGGGCTGCAGCTCGTCCCAGACGGGCAGCCACTTGTCCTGGACGGCCTCGACGTCGTACGCCGCCTGCTCGCCCGCGTGGTCCTGCGTCTCCTGCTCGCTCATCTCGTCTCTCTCATGCGTGGGGTGGGGGCTCTGCTCAGGTGGGTGCTCCGGGCACAAAAAAGCCCCTCGGGCACGAGGGGCGGCCGCGTCGAGTGTGCGCATCGACGCGGCTAGGTAAGGAGCAGGATCCTCCGCATGGAGCCAGGATACCCCGGCGACGCCGCTCGCTACAGTCGCGCCATGCCTGACCACCGAACCGTCACCGACCTCTTCCGCCTCGACGGCAAGGTCGCCGTCGTCACCGGCGCCTCGAGCGGCCTCGGCGTCGCCTTCGCCCGCGGGCTCGCGGAAGCCGGGGCCGACGTCGTGCTCGGCGCCCGCCGGGTCGACCGCCTGGCCGACACGGCCGCGCTGGTCGAGGCCACGGGACGCCGGGCCCTGTGCGTCGAGACCGACGTCGCCGACCCCGAGGCGTGCACGAACCTCGTCGCCCGCGCGGTGGAGGAGCTCGGGCAGGTCGACGTGCTCGTCAACAACGCCGGCATCGGCACGGCCGTCCCCGCGACCCGCGAGACGCCCGAGCAGTTCCGCCAGGTCATCGACGTCAACCTCAACGGCTGCTACTGGATGGCCCAGGCCTGCGGCCGCGTGATGACACCGGGGTCGTCGATCGTCAACATCAGCTCGGTGCTCGGCCTCACCACCGCCGGCCTCCCCCAGGCGGCGTACGTCGCCTCGAAGGCCGGCCTGCTCGGCCTGACCCGCGACCTGGCGGCCCAGTGGACCGGCCGCAAGGGCATCCGCGTGAACGCGATCGCCCCCGGCTTCTTCGCCACCGAGATGACCGACCAGTTCCACGAGGGCTACCTGGAGTCCCAGGCCCACCGCATCCCCGCCGGCCGCACCGGGGACCCCACCGAGCTCGCGGCGGCGGTGGTGTTCCTGGCCTCCGACGCCTCGGCGTACGTCACCGGCCAGACCTTGGCCGTCGACGGCGGGCTGACCATCGCCTGAGCCCGGGCAACGGGAGACAAACAGTCAGGACTGACGGTATGTTGCCGGTCATGGCACTGCGGGTGGTCGTGATCGGAGCCGGGTTCGGCGGGCTGGGCGTCGCCCACGCGCTGCTCGAGTCGGGCGCGCGGGACGTGACGATCCTCGAGCGGGCCGACGACGTGGGCGGCGTCTGGCGGGACAACACCTACCCCGGCGCGGCGTGCGACGTCCCCTCCCCGCTCTACTCCTGGTCCTGGGCGACCAACCCCGCGTGGGGCCGCCGCTACTCGGTGCAGCCGGAGATCCTCGACTACATCCGGCGCACCTCGCAGGAGCACGGCCTGCTCGACCTGGTCCGCCTCGGCACCACCGTCACGGCGCTGGAGTACGTCCGCGACGACACCGCGGGCACGTGGCAGGTGACCACCGACCAGGGCGTGCTCGAGGCCGACCTCGTCGTCGCTGCCACGGGCCAGCTCTCCAACCCGGTCGTCCCGGACATCCCGGGCGCGGAGACCTTCGCCGGCCCGGCCTTCCACTCGGCGCGGTGGCGCCACGACGTGGACCTCGACGGCGCGCGGGTCGCCGTCATCGGCACCGGGGCGAGCGCGATCCAGTTCGTGCCCGGCATCGTGGACCGGGTCGGCTCGATGACGGTCTTCCAGCGCTCGGCGGCCTACGTCGTCCCGAAGCCGGACCGCGCCTACACCGAGGGCCACCACCGGGTCTTCGAGCGCCATCCCGCGATCCCGGCCGGCGAGCGCCGGCTCACGTACTGGATCACCGAGCGCTTCAACGCCGCGCTCGAGGGCCAGTCGGCCATCACCCGGCCGCTCATGGCGGCGATGCGCACCGCGTGGCGGCTGCACCTGCGGCGCCAGGTGCGCGACCCCGAGCTGCGCCGCAGGCTCGTGCCGGACTACGAGCTCGGCTGCAAGCGCGTGCTCTTCTCCAACGACTGGTACCCCGCGCTCGACCGGGACCACGTCGACCTCGTGACCGAGCGCGTCGCCTCGATCGAGCCCGGCGCGGTGGTCACCGCCGACGGCGTGCGGCACGCGGCCGACGTGCTGATCTGGGGCACCGGCTTCGCCGCGACCGACTTCCTCGGCGGGATCGACGTGCGCGGGCAGGACGGCGTCTCGCTCAAGGAGGTGTGGGCCGACGGGGCTCGCGCCCACCTCGGCATCACCGTCCCGGGCTTCCCCAACCTGTTCACGGTCTACGGCCCCAACACCAACCTCGGCGGCAGCTCGATCATCACCATGCTCGAGTCCCAGGCCGGCTGGATCGCCCAGGTCGCCCGGCGCGTGCAGGACGGGCGCGCCCACCGGGTCGCCGTGCGGCGCGAGGTGTGGGACCGGTACGACGCGGAGATGCAGGACCGCCTGGGCAACGGCATCTGGGCCGGGTGCGACAGCTGGTACCGCGACGGGCGGCGGATCACGACCAACTGGCCCGGCATGGTGGCCGAGTACCAGCGTCGTACCGCCGTGGTCGACTGGTCCGAGCTCGAGGAGTCCGGGGCCGCACCGGTGCGCTAACCGCTCGGGAACACGCCCAGGAGGAGCTGGACGATCCTGCTCAGGAGGAAGCCGACCACCCCGCCGAGCGCGACGCCGCTGAGGACCAGCAGCGTGAGCGTCATCCCCACCCCGGTCCGGCGATGCGTCTCGAGGAAGCCGACACAGCTCCTCGGCGATCGGTCGTGGTAGGTGGCCATGGCACCACCGTGCGACGGATGGACGTGGCGCCCCAGAGCCCTCCCGTACCACCCGTGCGGGACCAATGACCGGGGTCCTAGGACTGGAGGCTGGGGCCCGGTCAAGTGGTACGGACCACTCGAAAGTGGGTAATCCTGTCCGCATGGAACTCGTTGTAGAGGAACGCCGGATCGAGCCGGTCGACTCGATCGAGGTCTTCGTGCTCGATGACCACGAGCTGGTGCGCCAGGGGCTTCGGACCATCCTCGAGCGCAACGGCGACATCACGGTCACCGGGGAGTCCGGGTCCGCGGTCGAGGCCGCGCGCCGGATCCCCGCCCTGCGCCCGGACGTGGCGATCCTCGACGTCCGTCTCCCGGACGGGACCGGTATCGAGGTGTGCCGGCACATCCGGGCCGTGGACCCGGCCATCGCCGTCCTCATGCTGACGTCCTACGACCAGGACGAGGCACTCTTCGCCGCGATCATGGCCGGCGCGGCGGCGTACGTCCTGAAGGAGGTGAACTCCGCCGACCTCGCCGACGCGATCCGCCGCGTCGCCGGCGGTCAGTGCCTCCTCGACCCTGCCGTGACGGCGCGGGTGCTCGCCCGGCTGCGCAGCGGACCTCCCTCGGACCCGGTGGTCACCCACCTGACCCCGAAGGAGCGCCAGGTCCTCGCGCTCATCGGCGAGGGGTTCACCAACCGCCAGATCGGGACCCGGCTCGGGCTCACGGAGAAGACGACGAAGAACTACGTCTCGGCGATCCTGGGCAAGCTCGGAGTCCAGAGCCGGACCCAGGCCGCGATCATCGCCGCCCACCAGCCGGACCCGCCTTCCGACCCCGTCTTCGACCCCGTCTCCGGACCCCACGAGGTCAAGCCGCGCTAGGACTCGACGTCACGGCTTCCGGTCCCGGGGGAGGCGTCGTCGACGCACGCCTCGGGACGACGCGCCGCCGTGCCCGGACGACCACCGACCCATTTTCCCACGTCCAGACGTAGAGTGCCGGGGAGGGAGAGTCATGACGGAGTTCTCGGGAGGACTCGACGGGCCGGGCACCTCGCGCCACCGCGGCGTCGGGGTCCCCACGTTCGACGAGCTGATGCGTCAGGCAGCGCGGGCTGCCGGCGGACAGCGGCGCGCCCCGGACGCGTGGCGGCACCTGGCCGCCGCGAGCGCCCTGCTCGTCGACGAGTTGCCCCTGGAGACCCTCCTGCAGCGCACCCTCGAGCTCGCGGTCGAGCTCGTCGGCGCCACCTCGGGGGTGCTGGAGAGCGTTCACACGGACGCGACCGAACAGCCGGTCGTCGTGACCACCAACGGGCACGGAGCCGCCCAGGGGACGCCGCCCGCCGGTGGGCCCGATCTCCGGATGCCGGTCCGCGCGGGGAGCAAGGTCGTCGGCTCGCTCCTGCTCGGGTCCCCGGCGGACGGCACCCCGTTCGACGAGGAGGACGAGGAGCTCGTGGCCGCGCTCCTGTCCATCGCCGGGGTCTCGCTGGAGAACGCCGCGCTCCGCGAGGAGCGTGCCCGGCGGGAGCGGTCCCTGCTGGAGACGACCGCCCTGCTCCCGGGACGGCCCGACGTCGACGTGCCGCAGTTCGTCGCCGACCGGGTCCGCACGCTGGCCGGCGCTGACGTCGCGTGGGTGGTGACCGGGCCCGAGCCCGGGGGCCTGGAGCTGAGGGCGTTGTCGGGGTTCACCCCCGGAGCGACCGTGGACGGGATCGACTTCAGCCACTCGCTCGAGCGGTGCGCGGTCGTGAGCCGCCGGCCGCTGCGGGCGCGGGACCTCTCGTCCCATCCGCGCGCGGTCGACATCGCCGAGGCGACCGGAAGCCCACCCATCGCCGACGCCGTGCTCGTCCCGCTCGTCGGTGGCGAGGTCGACGGCGTCGTCGCGGTGGGCTGGCACCGGCACCACGTGCCGGGCGACGTGCGCCACGACGACCGGCTGCCACCGTTGCTCGCCCAGCAGGTCGCCCTGACCCTGCTCGCCGCCCGCGGCGAGCCGTCGGTCGGCGTGGTCCCGGACGACCGGGACCGCGTGGCCAGGGACCTGCACGACCTGGTCATCCAGCGCCTGTTCGCCATGGGCCTCGAGCTGAAGACGACGGGGTCGCTGCAGGACCCCCACGAGATCACCGTGCGGCTCGACCGGACCGTCGACCAGCTGGACATGGCGATCCGCGACATCCGCCGGGCGATCTTCGACCTGGAGTCCGTGGCCGAGATGCCCGACCCGGTCGCGGCGATCACCGAGGTCGTCGACCGCGCCGGCTCGACGATGGGGACGTCCATCGACCTGCGGCTCGACGACCAGGTCTCCTCGCTCGCGGACGCGGACCTGGTGGCCGACGTCGTCGCGGTCCTGACCGAGGCACTCTCGAACTGCGTCCGGCACGCGGCCGCGTCCTCGTGCACGGTCGACGTCACGATCGATGACGGCCTCGTGGTGGCCATCCGCGACGACGGCGTGGGCATGCCCGACGCGCCGATCGAGAGTGGTCTGGCCAACCTGCGGGCGCGGGCCGAGCGCCGCGGCGGCAGCTTCACCGTCGTCACCTCCCCGGGACGCGGGACTCTGGTGGTGTGGATGGTGCCGCTGCTCGGGCCCGGCCTCGTCCAGCAGCACGTCGCCGCGATGCTCGGCAAGAAGTTCTCGATCCTGACGATGTGGGAGCGCTGGCGCCCGCTCTACGAGAAGACGATGGCCGACTACGGCACCCGCCACCACTGCGCGTCGATCCGCGCGATCGGGGTTCGCCCCGACCAGGAACAGCTGCTGG
>JAEZKN010000153.1 GCA_023415395.1 Actinomycetes bacterium | reverse complement strand
GGTACGACTCGTAAGGGCGGAGGTGCTCGTACATCGCCTCGGTGTGGGCGACGTAGTCCGGGTGCTTCGTGCACTCCTCGTACGCCTCGACCGTGTCGAAGAACCGCAGGTGGGTGAAGTGGGTCGGGTCCTCAAGCCCTCGTACGAGCCGGCGCCCGCGAAAGCCCGGGTGGTCCTTGAAGAACCGACCGAACTCGCCCGAGAGCGCGATATAGGCCTGCGCGTGCTCCTCGCCGGGCTTGGTCCAGGCCTGGCTGACGACGACGATCATGCGACCTCTCCCAGGGTATCGACTCGTAGATGATATATCATTATGCTTCGGCTATGACAAGCAGTGCTCAGACCAAGACAATCCCGGAGTTCCTCGCCGAGGCGCCGGACGTCGACAGCCGTGAGCTGTGGCAGGCGTTCTGGGACATCCTCACCGCGGCGAAGGACAAGATCACCGCGGAGCTGCCGGTGCAGCCCCACCCCAACAGCGCAGGGCTCGCCGCCTGGAGCACTCCCGACGACTCGTACGAGGGCTCGCTCAACACCTACGCGGGCGACCCGGACAACGGCGCGGAGTGGCTCGTGCACTCCTGGATCGGCAACCGCAAGGCGTCGATCCTCGACATGAACCTGCAGGTGTGGCTCGGTCCGCACATCGACGTCCCCCACCTCATCGTGGTCTTCGGGACCGTCCCCAAGATCTTCTTCTACAGCGAGCTGACCCCGCGGCGTGACCTGATGGTCGACGTGGACTACCTCGAGAAGTACTACGAGCCCTCCAACGAGTCGTTCCTGAAGCTGCGCGGGGACGACCGCTTCAACTGGTCGGTCAGCCACGGCACCTACATGCGGGCCTACCTGTCCCCCGTCGCGCACTCCTACACCG
This sequence comes from Actinomycetes bacterium, assembly GCA_023415395.1. Lineage (GTDB taxonomy): Bacteria > Actinomycetota > Actinomycetes > Propionibacteriales > Nocardioidaceae > Nocardioides. The sequence continues at coordinate 3,233 of JAEZKN010000153.1, read as the reverse complement.
CGGAGCGCACCGACGACGTCGTCGAGACGCTGCGCGAGGTCGTGCGCGAGCGGGTCGACACCTGGCTCGGCTGGGTCCGCGAGGCACAGCCGGTGCCGGTCGAGGAGCGCGCGGCACTGCGCGAGCGCGACCACCGCGTCCGCACCCTGGGGTACACCATGGACCCGATGAACGAGCTGTCCAAGAAGTTCCTCGGCGCCGCGCGCGTCGACGAGCTCGTCGCGACACGCGCCGGGCTCGGCCAGATCGCCGAGCTCGACGCCCAGAAGGAGAACGACGCATGAAGGTCCTGATCATCGGAGCCGGCCTGGTCGGCACCCAGGTGGGCGCGCGCCTGCGCGAGCTCGGCCACGAGGTCGCCGGCACGACCACCACCCCGGGCAAGGTCGAGGCCATGTCCGAGCGGTTCGACGAGGTCTTCGTGCTGCGCGGCAGTGACCGGGAGGCCGTCGCCGCCGCGATGGCCGGCCGGGACGCCGTCGTCGTGGCGGCCGGCCCGAACGCCCAGACCTCGATGACGCCGGAGGAGCGGGCCGTCACCTACCGCGAGATCCTGGTGAACACCGCCGAGTCCGTCGTCGCGGCCGAGGGCTCGCCGTACCTGGTGGCACTCTCGTCGCTGTCGGTCTACGGCAACGCGGCCGACCACCTCGGCGAGGTCACCGAGGACTCCCCCGTCACCGACTCCACCGACCCGAGCCCGTCGAACTTCCTGGCGATGGAGAAGGTCTACCTGGACGGCGCCGGCGACCGGACCTGCGTCTTCCGCTGTGGTGACATCTTCGGAGCCGACGACCCGCCGATCGAGACCAAGGTCGCCATGGCCCACCAGTACCTCGGTGGCTCGGTGCCCTTCAGCGCCGACGCGCTGCTCTACCGGCTCGCGGTCGAGGACGCGTCGGAGGCGATCGTGCACGCGCTGGAGAAGCGGATCACCGGCGTGCACAACCTGACCCACGCCGACGTGCCGCCGCGCAACGCCGAGCTCTTCGACGCCATCTCCGCGGCCCAGGGCCTCCCGCCGCTGACCTACCGCAACGAGATCGCCTCGCCGACCGTCCCGATCTCGGTGGCCCGGCTGGCCGCGACCGGCTTCACCGCCGCACGCTCCTTCGAGAAGCGCTGACCGCAGCGCGCCACGCGCACGACACCCCCGCCCGGCACGGCCGAGCGGGGGTGTTCTGCGTGCAGCCAGGCCGACCCGGCGCGGGCCTGACGCGGACATGACCGAAGGCCCCATCACCTCCACCGTGACGGGGCCTTCGGGGTCTGGGAGACCGGGCGGGTCAGCTCACTTGAGCTTGAGGGTGCCCAGCTTGTTCGAGGCCGACGGCGTGCACTCCATGGACATCGCGAAGTCCGGGATGAAGATCGAGAGCGAGGTGATGGTGACCGCGTTCGAGTTCTTCTTGTTGTTCACCGAGCCCTTGACGCTCGGCATCGGCACCGGCTCGCTGGCACCGGCGACGGCCTTCTTCTTGCCCTTGAGGGTCCCGGCGGTCGAACCCACCTTGACCTTGAGGGTCGCCTCGATGTCGTTGTTGATCGCCACCGGCGAGACGCCCGGCATGTTCGAGAGCGTCGCGGTGAGCGCCAGCTTCTTGTCGGCCTTCTTGGCCCGGGTGCCCGACAGCTTGATCGTCGCGTCGTAGGGGAAGTCGACGTCGAAGGCGGGCATGTTGCAGGTCATCGCGACCGTCCCGGTGACGCTCCCCTTCAGGGGCTTCTTCTTGACCTTGGCCGCCTCAGCGGGAGCCAGCAGGCTGCTCGCGCCCACGACGAGCGCGGCCGTCGTGACGACCGCCGCACAGCGGCGGGCAAGGGACTGGTGCTGCTTCATCTGGTTCCTCCTGGTGACGGGTGTTCGGCGGGTGATCAGTGCGTACGACGACGGGTGACCTGCGGGACGGCGAGGACTCCCGCGACACCCAGCAGGGCCAGGGCTCCTGCCCAGAGGACGACGACGGGCAGCGCGTCGGCGCCACCGGTCTTGGGGAGCGAGCCATCGCCGCTGGTCGGCGGGACGGTGGTGTCGGTCGGGTCGGTGTCACCCGGCTCGGTCGGCTCCTCGTCGGGGGCCTCGGTGCCGACGACCATCTTGCCGAGCACGGTGGGGTCGCTCTCGCACTCCGCGCCGACGCTGAAGTCCGGGAAGTTGAACGTGAAGGCGGAGACCGAGACCTCGTGCTCGTCACCCTCGGCGCTCATCGAGCCCTTGAGCCGCGGCACGGAGGCCGGCTTGTTCGGCGGCGCGACGACCTTCGCGCTCCCCTCGAGGGTCACGGACTCGCCACCGATCTCGGCGTCGAGCGTGACGTCCATCGTGCCGTCGACCTGGACCGGCGAGATGCCCGGGATGTCGGTCATGTCCGCGACCAGCTGGATGTCCCCGCCCTCCTCCTCGCGGTAGCCGCTCACCGTGATGGTGGCCGGGTAGTCGAACTCGCTGTTGAACGGCGAGAGCATGCAGGTGAAGGTGGCCTTGCCCTTGGCCGGCGAGCCCTCGCCCGAGGCGCTCTCGCCCTCCGAGGGGCTGGCCGTGGCGCTGGCCGAGGGGCTGGTCGTGGCACTCGGGCTGCCGGTCGGGCTCGGAGACCCCGACGGCGACGGCGCCGGCCCGGTCTCGATGGTCAGCGTGCCGAGGGCCGCACCGGACGTGGGCGTGCAGGTCCCACCGATGCCGAATGACGGCAGGTTGTAGTCGAAGGTCTTGACCGTCGCGGAGTAGCTGGTGGCGGCCGTGGTGAACGAACCGCGCAGCTGGGGCACGGCGACCGGCTCCTTGGCCGTCACCGTGGTGGTGCCGCTGCCGGAGAGGGTGGCCTCCTCACCGCCGAGGTCGAGGACGAGCTCGTCGGTGATCGCCGCCTTGCCGACGGACACGGGCACGACGCCCGGCAGGTCCGACATGTCGGCGACGAGCGTCACCGCGGTCGCACCGTCGGTCTCGCGGTAGGCCCGGACCGTGACCTCGGCCTCGTAGTCGAAGCCCGGGAACGAGCCGGCGGTGCAGCTGAACTTGGTCGTGGCCGTGACCTTGGCCAGCGGCTTGCCGAGCTTGTCGCCCGAGCCGTCGGCCGCTACCGCGGACCCGGCGATCGCCACCGACCCGAGGACGAGCGCGCCCGCCGAGCAGGCGGCGGCGAGGACGTTGCGGGTCCTCATCGGACCGCCTCGCGACGCCGGCCCGGGACGAGCAGGACCAGGCCGCCGCCGACGGCGAGGAGCGCGGT